>JBGCFJ010000732.1:0-6081 GCA_045106885.1 Saprospiraceae bacterium | reverse complement strand
ACAAACACTCTTTTACATTAAAGGCAACTACGAACAAACATTCAGAGAAAACTTGAACAAACATTTATTAGCAAACACAAACACTCTTTTACATTAAAGGCAACTACGAACAAACATTTACTACCGAAACTCAAAAAAGATAGATTACCACAATACCAGGAAATAGCGGAATGAAACCGTTACTAGCACTAATTGATTCTTATTAGGATTATTGTTACCCCAAAACACAGGGAAACGATTACTTTATTGACACCTATCATTATGACGCTACCCCTTCCTTTTAATTTTAATATTTTTTTTAAAGCTAAAAAAAAATAAAGATGCTAACATTATGCTTAACAGTGATCCTAATCACTACCTTTACTAGTTTGTTATTTAGTGAAAATTTACCACAATTACAGTTGCAAGGAGCAGACATAAATTGTACTGATGTAATAGAGATCAATATTAATGGAAACATCTTTTATAAAGATCCAGATAACAATATATTACTAATTGACTTTAAAGAAGTTAGTAGTAAGTTATTAAAAATAACCGTAAAGCAAACAGAACAATTACTAATGGAAGATAGCGTTGGAAATTTAGCAATAGATAGTATTTACGAGGTAGATATGAACACCTATGGAAAAGGAGCATTTATAATTACTTTAGTAACCACGGAAGATAAAGAAATAGTAGAAGAAATTATTATTAAATAAGGCGATTCATAAAACATAACATAGTTATTGCAAACAAATCAGCTATCAAAATTACTTGATATTCAATCATAGATTTATAAACAATTATTGTTTTAAAAAGAATTATTAAGGCTGATTTTGACTACTCAATATAGAACAGTACGAGCCGATTATTTCATTACAAAGGAATCAAAGAAAGATTATTACTAGCAAATAAGTAGCGGTTAACAGATTAAAGATGTTTTGTATCGCTACTTATTTAGTGCTAACTATGAAACACTAAAAAATAAAGGAAGACCAAACTCCAAAAACTTAAAACAACACACTATGAAACACTAAGCGCTTGTCTAAAAAATAACTAGTTCGTATGAACTACCAAACAGAAAATTTAGGATTTTCACAAATATATGAATGGAAATTCTTTCGTTAACACCAACAGGAAAGGCTAACATTTAAACCAACATTCCAAAAGATTAAGGAAATAAAATAAATAATCTATATCAACACTTCAATAACTAAAATGATTTTTAGCGTAGTTCATAACTAATATCTTCAATGAACTATGCCATCTAAATTAGAAGATATTGGAGAGAATCATTAAAAAATTAATTACAACAAATATTTATAAAATGCTAGGGCTATTTAGCAGCAAAAAATTAGCGGTCTAAATAATTTTAGCCAACTGAAAAAAAATTGTCAAAGACTTAGAATAGTTTATTACTGTTGACCATAACGAAGAAAATCAAAAGTACTTAGCCTGTGGGAAGGCTAGGTGCTTTTTTTATTGGCGCTACGACCGTAAAAATGGGGATTGTTTGTCTTACAATTCAGGAGAGGTGCGTTACAATTACTCTTATGGGTAGAGACTGTTCAAACAACTGTTAGACTACTATACAAAAGAGGTCAGAAGTCAGACCGAAAAATTACATTTTTCTGTCAGAAGTCAGATTTAACTCATATAAATATATGATAATCAGCATTTTACACAAAAAATACCTGACTTCTGACAGTCAATGAAATTGACGGTCTGACTTCTGACTTCTAAAGATGTATAGTAGTATAAACAACTGTGTTTAGGCAAAATTTAAGCATTGAAAATCAAGGCTTTACTGTTGACTGTCTATGGATAAGTAACAAGCCTCTCCTGAGTCCTAATTTTTTATCTCAGTAATTCCCATTTTAGAATTTTCAGTAGCCCTATTATCCAGTAATTTCCTATTAGGGACGAGGAAAATAATAACCTACCAGCCTGATGGATTCGCTACCCGTCCGCTTTGCGGTTCAAATTCAACGAATTTTCATCTTTTAGCTGCGTTAAAAATTTATAAAGTAACTGGGCTATGTTAGAAATTTTTGCCTTGCTAAAAGAAAAAATAACCTCATCATTTCTGGTAGGTTATTTATTGCCTCGTCCCTTACTGGATAATTTAGGAACCTTTTGGGAATAAATCTTCTAGCAAAATTGACTGTCGAATCAATTTTGGGAAGTTACTGGAAGATACGCTAGGCCAAATTGGGAATTGCTGTTTTATCTACCTTTTCACCATAAAACCTTGAATTTTATGCGGTGGCTTTCTGTCCAAGCTGGTGCAATAAAGAAAAGTGGCTTTTCATCGCACTCCAGAAAGTATCATGTTGATGATAAGGAAGTCCAAATTCTGTAGCCGTAGCCTTCACAATAGGAGAAAGCTGTTGATAATGTACATGACAAATATTCGGAAACAAATGGTGTTCCACCTGATAATTAAGTCCTCCGATAAACCAAGAAAAAAAGCTACTCTCTTTAGAGAAATTCGCTGTTGTTTTTAATTGATGAATCGCCCAATTATTTTCTACACTTCCGTTATCATCTGTTTCGAAGAAATGGGTTTCTTCTAAGACATGAGCTAATTGAAAAACAAAGGCAGAAATTAAGCTACAGATAATATGCATAATACTAAAGCCCAATAAAATTTGAGGCCACGGAAAGTCCATTAATAATAATGGCAAGCATAACATGATTAATAAATACATCGCTTTGTAAAAAACAACTTGTGCTATTGCTAAAGGATAGGTCAAGCCTTGATTGGTCAATAAATCCATTTTATGGTAACGATGTACTTGCTGAAAATCCTTTATTAAATACCTAAAAACAGTTAAAAGCGAATACAAAAAAGTCGCATAAAAAGCTTGAAATTGATGAAATCCTTTTCTTTCTTGACAAGGTGACATACAAAACATCTTTTGATCTAGGTCTTCATCAAATTCATGAATATTTGTAAAAGAATGATGCAAAACATTATGCTGAATCTTCCAAGTAATATGGTATCCACCAATAAAATTCATGGTAAAGCCTAAAGCTTCATTAACTATTTTATGTTTAGAATAAGAACCGTGGTTCGCATCATGCATAATAGCTAAACCAATCCCAGACATCCCTAAGCCCATAATAGCCCAAGCAAATAGCATAGGACCAAATGTCGCAATATAACCAGATAACATTAGAATGAAAGGGAGAAAATACAAACTCAACATAAAAATTGTTTTGAATTTCATGTTGAAGTTCGCAGTTTTAGCGAGATTGTTTTCTTTGAAATGTGAATTAATTCTTTTTTGTAGTACCTTATAAAATTCAGGCTGGTCTTGTTTATTAAATTTAACAGCAGCTATATTCACAGGAATAAGTTTATAGTAAAACTAAAAAAAGATTCAAATAAAAAGCAATTATTTAGCTGATAGCCAAGTAGTTGTGTTTTTATAAATTAGAATTTATCTTTTAAATGTTACTTTGTTTAAGAATTAGTTTTCGTAAAAAAACGTAAGCTACTATTTTTTTTATTTTTTTCAGGGAAAGCTTACCTTTTTTACCAAAAAGCAATTATTTTTTCTAATCTAATAAAATTTGTCACTTTATTAAATTAATTTCGTCTCAATTTTCAGATATTTAACATTTTATCATATTAAAAAGCTACTATCATGGCAAAAGCTAATATTTTAGAGGTCATTCTAAAAACAATCAATGACGTTAAGCAGAAAAATGCAAATAATCCGAGACAAGAAACAGCGCATCCAAATGTTTTTGATTTAATCAAAGATAAGATTGGTGGATTAGACAAAAAAATACAAGAAAATAGAGCAAAAAAAGGGAAGGCACCTATTAGTATTTTAGATTTAATAAAAGGTCAGATTGAAGCAGCTAGACAGCATAATCAACAAGATCAAAATATCCCAACAGCAGATAGTAATATTTTTGATAGCATTCTTAAAAAAGTAGAAGAAAAGCCTAAAAGAACAGCGAGTGCTGGTATCAGAAGAGTTATAGAAGAATATAATTTAGATGTAAGTCGATTGAATCGAAGTACTTTACAACAGATTCAACAACAATACGATCAAGACTTACGAGCTTTGGGGCAAAAATATGCACAAGGAATTCAAGATTTAGTTAATCGGTCTTAAAGATAGAAAAGACTTGTTACCTTTTCCGTTTTCCTTAATTTAAAAGTCTTATACTTTTCTATCTGTAGAAAGTATGGGACTTTTTTTAATGACCTCTGTATTTAAGGACCCAATCAAAATTAAACTACCAATTCTAAGGAAATTCATCCAAAAAAAGAAAAAACTTAAATGATTCCGTGACTTTATAATAATAAATCCGTCCTAAGAGTAGTTAAAACTGTAAATATTTTTGTACAAAGTGGATTTACATAAATATTTCTGGTACTTTTGTTTAGTATTAAAAAAGTTTTTTGCGTAGTAATTATTTTTTAACGGTATAGTAGATATTTAAAAGACCGATTCTGAAATAAAAGTTTGAATTTTTTCCTTCCTATATTTCTTTTCCCTTTTAATCGTTTTGCTGGTTTCCTTTATTTAGAATGCTTTCAATAAGCGTTAAGGTATGAATGATTTGTCATGAGACCGTTTAAGGTGTAAAGAGTTTAACTTTATACTATGATTATTTAGAAATTTTTTGATACAAATCTGAGCGTAAATAGACAACAAATTACTTGAAATTTTGAGATTTAGATTTGTAGACAGTCAATGACGAATTTATAAAATACTATTAGCGATTAAAGAACGATTAAATAACGGATATTCATATTTATTATGAAAAGTGACTCTTAGACGTAACTTGTAACGACTAAGCATATATTACCCTGTCAATATTGATTTATTTTTTTATTTGTTTTTTAGAAATGGTAATCCAAATTAATTTACCTTTCTAATTTTTTTTATTTTTTATTTTTTATTTTTTTATTATGAAAATTTTTGTTGCAAAACTAAGTTGGGATACAGATGATTATCTGTTAAAAGAAACATTTGAAGCATTTGGCGAAGTAAGTAGCGCTAAAGTAATTGTAGATAGAGACTCTGGTCGGTCTAAAGGGTTTGGATTTGTAGAAATGGATGATGATGCAGCAGCCCAAACTGCTATTGACGAATTAAATGACTCTGAACTGGACGGTAGAACAATCGTTGTGAAAGAAGCAGAAGACAGAGGTGGTCGACGTGGCGGTGGCGGCGGAGGTCGTGGTGGATACGGCGGCGGCGGTGGCGGTCGTGGTGGATACGGCGGCGGCGGCGGCGGAGGTCGTGGTGGATACGGTGGCGGCGGTGGCGGTGGCTACGGTGGTGGTCGTTACTAATCAAAACGATAAATATCCGTTGAGATATATAAGAAATGGTACGTTAAATTAACGTACCTTATTTTATTTTTTAAATTTTTTATTATGAATATTTTTGTTGCAAAACTCAGTTATGATACTGAGGAAAGCCAATTAAGACAATTATTTGAAGGGTACGGAGAAGTCTCTAGTGTTAAAATTATCATGGACAGAGACACAGGAAGATCAAAAGGGTTTGGTTTTGTGGAAATGGATGATGATGTAGAAGCACAAGCTGCTATTGATGACTTAAACGAGATGGATTTAGATGGAAGAACGATAGTAGTTAAGAAAGCAGAGCCTAGAGGTGACGGTGGTAGAAGAGGCGGCGGCGGTCGTGGTGGATACGGCGGCGGCGGTGGCGGTCGTGGTGGATACGGCGGTGGTCGTGGTGGCTACGGTGGCGGCGGTGGCGGTGGCTACGGCGGTGGCGGTGGTTACGGCGGAGGTCGTTACTAAGCAACTATTATCTTATAGATAAATAAAAAATGGCGGCTCAACTTCGGTTGAGTCGCCATTTTTATACTATAGATTCTAGAATAACTTGCAAGAGACTGTTCAAATAACTGTGTTTAGGCAAAATTTTGTTATTGAACATCAAGACTTTACTGCCTACTACCGTAAGTACTCAATCGTCAACTGGTAGCACAGACTTCAGTCTGTCCCGTTTAAAAGCCTTTAGGCTTTTTACACTATATGGCAACCAAGCCTGAAGGCTTGGAAACAGGACAGGATAAATCCTTCCGATGAATCGGAACAAG
>JBGCFJ010000731.1:0-4657 GCA_045106885.1 Saprospiraceae bacterium | reverse complement strand
TTGTGCTTTGCGTGTCTAACGTAATCGCCAAATTTATTTGGCTGATTCAAAATATTGACTGTCAGTAATTTATGAACCTACCAAATAAATTTGGTGGTTACGAACGGAACAAAATCGACTTTACGGACAGACTCTAATTACCCTACCATTACTTGTTTTTCCTTACTACTCTTTATTAATAGCGTGCATACTGTAGCAACTAGTAATAATGCCCCAGCAAAAGTGATAGCATTCCTAGGGTCATTATCTAAAAAGTGTTTCAAAATATACCCAAAGGTTAAGGTTTGAATAATCATTGGTATCACAATCATCATATTAATAATACCCATATAGACACCATAGCGTTCTTTCGGAATATCATTCACAACCATTAAATAAGGAATACCCATCATACTCGCCCAACCGATTCCAAAACCAGTAATAGCAAAGAATAATAAATTTTTATCTGCAATATGTGGGAAGGTTAAAAATCCAATAGCTGCTAATATTAAACAGAAGGCATGTACAAATTTCGGACTATATTTTTTAGCAAAACCAACTAGTAAAAAAGCCACTAAGAAAGTAACCACATTATACCAACCATTGACCAAACCCGACCAACTAACTGCCTCACTATAAGCATCTGGATTAGTTGCTGGAGTCGCATCCCATACAGAAAGAGCAATACTTTTGGAAGAGTTTTGCCAATAACAAAAAAGGGCATACCATTGAAATAAATAAACTAAAGCCAATTGCCACATGACTCGTGGCATATCTTTTATAGCCGAAAATATTTCAATTAGAGGGCCAAAAGCAGACCCTTTTTCACTTTTCAACTTCGCTAATTCCGCTGGAGTTGGAGGAATTTCATCGGTCTTACTGACACTCCACAAAATAGAGGCTATCGAACAAAATGCACCTAGAAAAAAGGAGGCATAAACCCAAGAAGGTAGAGAGCCTGTTTGTCCAATAATAATTAATGGGAAGATAAATAAAGATAAATTAGCTAAGGTTTGCCCTAAACCCGTAAAAAAACTTTGCATTTGAAAACCTAAAGGTTGTTGTTCATCGTCTAATTTATCCGCTATCAATGCTCGGTAAGGTTCCATTGCCGTATTATTACCTGCATCTAGAATCCATAATAAACCAGCCGCCATCCAAAGAGAACTACTAAAAGGGAACGCTAATAAGGTCAAACTACAAAGAATCGCTCCTACTAGAAAATAAGGCTTCCGTCTACCAAATCTAGGACTCCATGTTTTATCACTCATGGCACCGATAATCGGTTGTACCAATAAGCCTGTGACTGGTCCTGCAAGGTGTAATAATGGAATTTGGTCTGGGCTGGCGCCTAAAAAATCATAAATTGGGGTCACGGCACTTTGCTGTAAGCCAAAACTATACTGAATGCCGAAGAAACCGACATTCATATTTAATATTTGCCAAAAACTTAATTTAGGTTTTTTCATTGTCGTTTTGCTTTGTTGCTAATTTTGTAAAGATACCACGGATGCTCCAAACTTGTTTGCCTAAATAAGTTAAGCAACTAAAATTAATAAAAAGCAATACAAGTTTAGAGTAAATCCGTGGCTATTTAAAAAAAATCACTAGCTAGATATTAAGGTTAAAATGAGTGTGTAAAGAATTAGGGGAAATAATATATAATCGGTTCTTATTTCCAATTATTTTTCTTAAAACAAGCAATTTTGATTATAAGATTCTCTCTATTAACATGCTGTAAAATCAAGAAATCATATTAGAGTTCTCCCAGTTCTTTACACACTCGGTTAAAATTGTATTTTAACCTAAGAACTAACAGTTACCAAATTCTTGGTAAGCGCTAGTGTTGCTGCCGTTTTAGGAGAAGTTGAACAATTAATGTCCATTTTCATTGCTGTTAAATCAATTTGAAGTGCTGCCCAATCTGCCTTATGCTCCCACTTGATATGGAGCTTATTATCTGCTGTTTCGATTAAATTAAAAGCTCCATCAAAAGCAGGATGATTATTTCTAAAAAGCATTAATGCCTTTAATTCTTTAATTACCTTCCGCTCTAAATGAGCATTTACTTCACTTTTTGTGTAATAATGACGGTTAATATCTCGCCCTACATTTGTTTTGGCGAGTAGTTCCATATCATTTTCTCCAGCAAATAATCCTACATAATATACTTGCGGAATACCAGGTACAAAAAACTGAATCGCTCTTGCCATCAAATAAGCAGTTTCATCTCTACCCAAAGCATCAAAATAAGTACAATTGACCTGATATAAATCCAGATTCGAGGCAGCAGCACCTGTCGCCTTTAAGCTATCTTTATTGCTATTAAGGTGTATTTGTTCGACAATTTTGTCCAAAATAGCATCTTCAATTAAACCTGCATTTCCATCTTCCGAAGCCACATCTACTATACCTATTCCATCATGCGTATCTAATACCGTAACAGCATTTCGAGGACTAACTGCCAACCATTTTTTAAGACTTCCTGCATTTTTATTAAACAAGGTATCTAAAACCAAAACAGGTAAGGCAAAATCATAAACAAAATCTACTCGCTTAGCAATTTCAACCTGCGTCTTGTAATAAGAATGGATTTCTACCAATGCCTGAATACCTTTAGCTTTTGCTTTTTCGGATAACTGAGCAATAAATTCATAGGTTTCTTCAATCATAAAACAAGAAGTGCCTTGTTTTTTTATCGCATAACCTGCTGCATCTAAGCGAATCATGGTGATTCCTGCCTTTTGAAAAGTATCTAAAATTCCATCTAAATATCGCTCTCCCTCTTCACTTGACACATCAATATCAATCTGATTACTGGTAAAAGTGGTCCAAATTAACTTACTCGAACCGTCCTTTAGTTTAAAAGTAGTAAATGGTAAACTTGGACGAGGTCGGTAAATACTTAATATATCTTTTTCCGTTGCTCCGTTTGGAAAAACTGTAGCATGACTCAAAAATAGCGCAGCATATTCAGAATCTTTTCCTTTCTCCAAATAATCTTGAAATTGAACCGACTGAGCAGACACATGATTAACTATTAAATCCGCCATTATATCTACTTCCTCACTCAATTCTTTTAAGTCGTCCCAATCGCCTAATCTGGGGTCAATCAATTCGTGATTAATTGGGTCGAAACCAGCATCTTCACCATCAATAGGATAATAGAAAGGTAAAATGTGTAAACCTCCAAAAAGTCCTTTGAATTCTTTTTGAAATAAGCTTTTTAAATCAGTTAGGTTATTACAGCCTAATCTATCGACATAAGTTATGAGTTGTACTTTATTCTTCATCGTCAATCAGTAATTAGTTATTTAACAATTTTTTCCTAAAAACGAATATATTTTTATAATCAGATGTTAAATATAAATGATAATTACAGGAAGAATGCTTTGATAATATTAAAAATTAAGCGTCATTATTCCGCAACGGGTAGCGCAACCCTTTGATGTTGGTAATTTTATTTTACAATAAATGAAAGAAGAAGAAAATTTCAACAAGAATCCAATTCCACCAAATAAGTCTCCAATTCAATATGCCGCTGCAATATCATACTAGGATTTTCCATCAAATCAACCAATAAATCAGCAGCAGTTTTCCCCACTTCATAGCCAGAGTGTTTAATAAAGGTAATTTTAGGATTTATGTAGTAAGGCAAATACCCATTACTAATACTGATAACGGCTATATCCTTAGGAATAACCAATCCTTCTTCGTGAATAATTTGAATGACAGCAGAAAGGATTTCATCCGTCATTGTAAAAATAGCATCAGGTCTTTCTACTTGTTTTAAAAGTTGTAAAAAACCTATTTTTATCTCTTCAATAGTACTACCATGTATACAGAAACCTTCCTTATAAGGGAGTTGGTGTTTGGTTAAAGCCGCCTGAAATCCAGCTTTTCTCCTTTTGGTCATCGTCAAATTTTCATAAGCAAATATGCCCCCTATTTTTTGATAATTCCGCTTAGCCAAATATTGAATTGCCGTAAAAGCAGCATTATAGCCATTGATTAAAACTCTAGCGCTTCCTTGGTCTTTAATCACTTTATCAACAAAAACAACCGGTATATTATTTTTAGCAAATCCTTGAAAATGGTCAATATTTTTAGTCTCTCTTGTTAAACAAGCTAATAAGCCATCTATCCCAAAACTACGACATAGATTGACACATTCCTTTTCTTTTTCTAAGGATTCATTTGATTGAAAAATAACCAAGCTATACCCTTTCTTTCTAGTAATTTCTTCAATACCTCGAACCATATCAGGCGAAAAGAAACGGCCTAATTCAGGAAGAATCAATCCAAATAATTTACTCTTCCGCTGTCGAAAATTAACTGCCTGATTATTTGGAAAATAGCCCAATTCATCTGCTACTCGCTTTACTTTATCTTTCGTAGTTTTACCAATATCAGGATGGTCTTTTAAAGCTCTAGATACGGTAGAGGGACTAACTTCTAATAATTTAGCAATATCTCTAATAGTAATTCTATTCATAAAGCAAGGGTAAATAGTTAAAAAATCTTCTTTTTAGTATTCTAAGTACCTACTATTAAATAATCGTCACTTTTGATTCAGGCTATTTTTTCGCTAGACGAGGCATGAAGAAGTGTCAACTTCTGAACCGCAAAGCGGACGGGATGGCTTGCATAGCCCAGCTACGGAAATATTTTTTAACAT
>JBGCFJ010000730.1:0-5447 GCA_045106885.1 Saprospiraceae bacterium | reverse complement strand
CTTTTAAAGGCATTCAGCAACCCACCCGTTTCACGGTTCAGGAGCTTACACTCCTTCATGCAAGCGGTTTACAATCAGCGATTGTTCATCTTACTAAATGCAAACACAACCTCGTCATTTCTGGTAGGTTATTTATTGCCTCGCCGCTTAGACTTTTTAAAGATTAACAAATTGCTTGATTACCTTCCAAATTTTTGAATCACTAAACGTTGACTAACTTGTTGATTGTTTCGTATTAGAGAAGCGGTATAAACACCAGGAGATAAATGACTGACATCTTCTTGAATAAGTGGGGTCGAAAATCGGGGAGGAGTAATGGTTTTTTCTAGAATAATTTGTCCTAAAGAATTGGAAATTAGAAATTGATAAGGTTCGAAATCTGGCGTTTCAAAAGCAATTGTAATTGCTCCAGTAGTTGGATTAGGGTATAGATTAAGAATGGCTAATTGCTCGCCTTCTGTTGTGCCACAGTAAATTTGCAAATTGGTCATCGCATTAAAAACATTTAATCGACCACCTGAAACAGTTCTGCTTTCTAAACCTCTAATTGGGTCAGAGCCGACTAGTAAAATATTTTTTAGAAACGAAGCTGTTTGTTTTGGATTGATTTTAGCATCCTCCGCCAGTTGATTGCAAGGTAAGGCATACATTAAGCCTATTGCGCCTGTTACATGAGGTGTAGCAAAAGAAGTTCCAGAGAATTCACCATAATCCCTGTTTTTATCAGTTGCTCGAATGCTTTCTCCTGGAGCGCCAATATCAATAGAGACATTCCCAAATCCACCATCCCTAGCTTTTTCATCGTTTCTGTTAGTAGAAGTTACTCCGATGAAAAAATTACTACTACAGTTGGTAGGCGTATCTCCAACAATTTCTACATCTACATCATTATTTGGGCCTGCACCAACAGATAGAATCCCAACTTCTCCCATCAAATCGTACATCTGACATAATTCAGTCCCCATAAATAATTCTGTTGGACGTGTATTATCCCAACCAAAAGAATTATTATTAGCGACTATAAAAGCCCCTTCTCTACCATCAGTATCGTTATATTTTTTACGGAGATTGTATAAGTATTCATAAGCCTCAATTACCTCACTTGATAAATCTACTCCAGATAAAAATAAGATTTTAGCATCCCAATTAATACCTGCCATTCCTTCTTCATTATTCGTTTTAGCGCCAATAATACCGCTCACTTGTGTACCGTGACTTAACACAGGATGGTTATCGGTTAAATCATCTAAATTTAACCCAAAAAAATCATCTATATAATTATTATTATCATCATCTTTCCCATTATTCGGAATCTCCTTTTGATTTCGCCAAATATTTCCTAAAATATCAGGATGGTCTAATTCTATCCCTTTTTCTAAAACAGCAATAACGATTTGGTCTCCTTTGGCTGTTATTCCACCTGTTGTTTCCTCCCAAACTTCTGGTAATTGTATTCTTTCTAAATTCCATTGGTCATTAAAAAATTCATCATTTGGGGTTGTATTTCTAGAAGTTAAAGGCGTATCATAGCCAATACTCAAAACTTGCTTATCCTTTTGTAAATGATTAATTAACCAATCTCCTTCCGTAGACTGACCATTATATTCAATGCTATAAAGATTTAATAATTTAGAAACTTGTCTTTTAATAGTAAATTGAATTTTATTTCTACTCAAGGATTGATAGGTATCTACAAAATCATACCCATCTACTTTATCTTGAAAACGAATCAAAATATTAGTAGTCGTAATAGGTGTTTGCCCAAGTAATAAAAAAGGGGCGTATAGCGCAATAATGATAACGAAGTAATGCTTCATTTTTCTTTTAAATTAGTTTGTTCTGTGTCGACATAAGTAGTGAGACAAAATAAATTTACCAATTTATTTTTTTGTACCCATAAGAAAAGAGGATTAGCATGTTGGCAAAATACAAATTTTCAAACTCACAATCCATAGTAAAATGAACCATTGAAGGAATTAAAGTAAGTTTATTTTTAAAAAGGTATTCTTTACAACAAAGAAAAACGCTTTAGTTAAGCATTAACTAAAGCGTTTTACAGTTTATAAAACTCTTGACTACTTACTTTGTATCAGTCATTATTTTTCTGCACCTACAGATACATTGAAGCTAGTTCTTAAATTTTCCCACATAAAACTAACAACACCTACATTTTCATCATTATCACCTACTTCAAAAGTCATCTGCTCTACTAACTCCTGTGTCGTCCCCGTTTTAGTGGTAATTCTCAAAGCATCCTGTCCTTTATCATAGCTATAAGCTCCCCATTGGTTGGCCTCTTTATTAAAAATAATGGTCCATTCGCCATCTTGAGGAATTGTGAATATGGAATACTTCCCAGCAGCTAATTCTTTTCCATTGATTAATACATCTTGATTTACTTCAAACGTAGTCGCACTATTAGCGCCTGTTCGCCAAATTTTTCCGAAAGGAACTAAAGCTCCCCAAACTTCTCGACCTCTGACAGAAGGAGCATTATAATTAATCTCAATTTTTAAATCTCCAACACTATAAGAGGTACTTACTGGTGGACTTTTAGGTTTACCACTTTGTGCAGTAGCAGTAAACGCTATAGAAACCATCAAGATAGCCGCAAACAAAAACCGAGTAAAAGAAAGTGATTTCATTATCAATTTATTTTGATTTTATAAAACGAAATAATATTTTAGAGCTTGTTGGAAATTTATTTTTCGGGCTAAAAGTAACTTTCCAACTAATTCTTAATTAATAGACTCTTATTCTAACTGATAGGATGCTTACTAGTTCATATTTTAATCGTCTATTTCCTGACATTTTTTAATAAAGTAATACTCCCTTTTACAATCAGAAATTGAGCCAGTATGTAGGTCGTCATAATTGCTAACCGAGGATAAGGAATTTGTATTGCCTCTTTTTTAAACTGGTTTAACCCAATTAAAGTATCTGAACACATAAATAATAACACGCCAATGATTAAATAAGTAAAAATGGAAGTTGAAATTTCTCCATAAAGATTGGTCATACTCAAAACCATTAAGGTAATAACTGTGCTATAAACTAATACAGGTATTTTAAAGGCAGTTGGTAAATCGGGTAGTAGAAAGAGCGCATTCCCAATTAAGAAAGCTAAAAATATAAGCGCTATCCACGGATGTTTCCTAATATACCCCTTACCCTTAGCATATTTCCAGAATGCTAGAAAGTATAGCCCTTGAGTAATTAGAAAACTACCTAAACCTAATAGAAAAAATTGTTGCTCCCGAGCGCCTGTCTCTCTAAACATTAGAAAAGTATCTCCTAAGAAAGAAAAAAATAGACCCACTAAGATTAGTCGCCCATATTTAATGTCGGTTGCCTTATTAAAATAAAAATGAAGCCCTAAAAAAATCATTAATAAGGGCTTAGTTATATATATTAGCGGGATATTCTGTATGGCTTCAGCGTAAAGATTGAGGATAGCATCAATAAAAAATAAGGTCTGCCAGATATTTTTTTGGTGGAACATTCTTATGAAATTAGAGGTGAACGAACAGAAATTAGCGTTACGATTAATGTAAACTAAAATCTTTTCAAAGCTAGGAAAAAACTATCTGTAATTTACTATTTTAACGCGACTACTATTATCTCTGTTTGTTATGCACTAATTTTAAAACGAAAAACTCTAAAGATGAAAAAGATTTTACTTCCTTTATTTTGCTTTTTATCTATCCCCTTGTTTAGCCAAAATAACCTTAAAGCCTTAGTCGGAGGAACTTTAATTGATGGCTTTGGAGGTACGCCTATTAGAAATAGTATCATCATTATTGAAGATGAACGAATTAAAGCGATAGGACAAGTTGGTAATTTTGATATTCCACCAAATGCGGAAATTATTTCTACAGAAGGGATGAGTGTTTTGCCTGGACTCTGGGATATGCACGTTCATTTAATGATTAACGGACATAGTAATTATGCCCATTGGGATAAAAAATATCCGCCTTTATTTAAAGATGTTATTATGCCTTCCTCGGCTAAACAGTTATTAATAGCGGGCGTAACAAGTGCTAGAGATTTAGGGGCACCTTTGGAAGAAAGTATCTATGTTAGAGATGCTATCAATCAGGGAACATTAGATGGACCAACTATGTATATGTCAGGTCCTTTTATTCAGCATGCGCCCTATCCTGGTACAGAGCAATTTAGATGGGGAGTCAGTGGCCCAGCTGATGCTAGAGCAAAAGTGAAAAAATTAGCTGATGCTGGAGTCGATTGTATTAAACTAGTGGACCAAGACCAAATGACAATGGCAGAAGTGAAAGCGGTTGTGGACGAAGCCCATAAAAATGATTTGACAGTTGTTGCTCATTCTCATCGACCAGAAGAAATAAGAAGGGGGTTGATTGCGGGGATTGACAATTTTGAACATACAGGTCATGCAACCGCACCAGAATATCCAGCAGATGTCATGGAAATGATAAAAGCAAGAACTGCTTCTGGCAAAAAACTCTTCTGGACGCCAACTATTGAAGGGCTTTGGAATTATGAATATACTAGAGATAATCCTGAAATTTTAGATAATGATTCTTGGCATTTAGGACTACCAGATTCAGTTATTCAAGACATTAAACAATCTATTCGTTACCCTGGAAGGTTAGGGTATTTTCAGATTACACCTTATAGAAAGCCTACTTTAAGAAGAAAATTTGAGCAATTGGCTAATTCAGGGGTCGTCCTAATGATAGGAACCGATAGTGGTATTCCAATGAAATTTCATAGTCAATCTACTTGGAATGAATTAGATGTGTGGGTCAATGAACTAGGTTATGACCCAATTTTAGCTATTAAATCAGCTACTTATTGGCCCGCTGTTTTTATGGGGGTAGATAAGGAAGTTGGTACAATTAGCGAAGGGAAATATGCAGATATTATTGCTGTCAAAGGAGATGTTTTGCGGCACATTAGTTTATTGCAGCACGTGGATATGGTGATTAAACATGGGAAGCAGTATAAATAACAGTGGGCAGTAGGCAGTCTTGGAATAAGCAGTTATCTCAGTAAGTAATTTGGGGGTTAAGGAATAGTTACGCCATAAAAAGTCCCTGAAAAATAAGCCCATCTTACCAATAAGATGGGCTTATTTTTTGCAGTAATCGTTATTTAGAGAATCAACTATAAAGTTTATCGAGATAGATAAATTATTGGTCAGGAATGAAATTTATGGCTATCCGTCTAAGATTGGGCATTTTCGACAAAAGCGAATCTATATTCGCTGCTCTAAGCGTCGGAAAATATAGATTTTCCGTTGGCTGTCCTAAACTTGAGTGTCAAGCTTTAGGAACGGTGAAAAAATAAACTTACAATTTATGCTGTTTCTTTTGCTGCTATTTTTAACTTTAAAAACAGTCATTATATCAACATAACTCCTGTTTTTAAAGCCAAAACTAGAAGCAAAATAACCTACCCTAAATTTG
>JBGCFJ010000073.1:0-13219 GCA_045106885.1 Saprospiraceae bacterium | reverse complement strand
TCCAGAAATAGTCACATCATCCAAATACACCCAATCACCATTGCCCGATGCATTACAACGAAAACGCAAAACAGTATTGTCGGTAAAAGGACCAGCTATATTTACTTGAGCCGTTTTGGATTCATCATTATTAAATTCATCTCCTACATTCCATTCTTCTACCGTTGTAAAAGAAGCACCGCCATCATTGGATAATTGCAACCAAAAAGCTTCTACTTTTTCAAAACTTTTAACGTAATAGCCAAAGTCTACCACTAGATTTTCGTATGCAGATAAATCTAGAACATCAGAAACCATGACTGCTTCTTCACCTTTATTTTTTAAGCGAACACAAAACTCACCACTAGACGCATAAGGCGCATCTTTTTTATTTTTTCGGCAATGCAAGCCACCATCATTCCAAATACTGTAGCCATTTTCAAAATCGGTAGTATTTAAAACAACCGTACTACAAGTGTTCGTACTAGGTAGGATATTAAGCGTGTAATCTTCGGTTTCGCCTCCGCCATAACCAGAAATATGGCAAGGATGAGGAACATAGTCAGAGCTTGGATTAAATTGTAGTCGAACACGCATTTTAACAGCTCCTAAAGCAGTATTTATTGGTGGTGTAATGGTCGTCGTCCAAGGACCTTTTCCTTTAATAGTAGTGATTAACTCACTCCGTTCAAATGCTAAATCTTGATTCCAATCTACCCAAACATTTAGATTGTCTCCATTAAAACTATGATTCGGAGTAAGGGTTAAGGTATAAGCGGTACCTATTTCTAAATCGGTAGAAACATCAGAAAAATCACTATAGCCTAATACCTCAGTAGAAGTTCCATGACCACTCGCATTATTAATTGTGTTTAATTCCACTTTATTAATGGACTCATTTTGGTCCAAGTGAATAGGCTTGCAAAGCAGTAAACAATCATCATTCGCACCAATAGCAATTCGATGAAAATTCCGAGATGCCATTTCTTCGGCTCTTTCTCTCCAAACTCTTGCCATATCAGCAGTAGCTGCATCGCCAATAGCCACACCGTCTGCATCTTTTACATTCGGATTAGAATAAAAATTAACATCATTCCCACAAAGATGGGTTCTTGTTTTTCCATTATTATGACCATGCGCATAAATAAATTTTCCATTATCACCTGCACAATGACTACCACCAACACTATGTCCCATTTCATGTCGAAAAACAGCAGCTGCATTCCCTACTCTATTAACACTTGAATATCGACCAATTCTTGCCCAACCACTTACTTCTCCATCTGCTCCAGTTAGTGTTTGAATAGATGCAACAAAATCTGCTCCTGTTTCCTGCAATTCGGTATCATACCAATCATAAACATCGTCTAAAACACTTGTAATAACCCCTGGGTTTTCTGGATTCGTACCTGTGCCTACCAAGCGCATATATACATCGTCCACTAAAGAATTGGTTAAACCATTATTCACCATTGTAACCATCGTTTGAGCGTGTGCATCCAAATCTGCAACTTCTGCGGCAGCGGAATTAGAATAACCAACAAATAAGTCAATCACATAATTACCATCTGCATCGGTATCTTCGCAAGTCGCCATTCTAGCCGCTGCGGTATTGGTCCGTATTGCTGCACTTTCCTCATGGGTTAAATCTTGACAATCTAGTGGTTTATCCCAATATTCGGTGACTTTATAAGTATCACTATTGGCAACAGGTGAAATATCAAAGCTGCCTTGGTCATTGGCAATATGAGCCGTCATTCTATCAGTAGCTGGATTGAATACCACTACGGCATCTCGATAATTTGCTAAGTGGGCAAAACGAGTATCTGCGGTTCGACCAGTATACACTTCTAAGTTTTTATAAGTTTTGCGTGTCGATGGTGCTAATTGCATATTTATTTGCACATCTTCAAACAGATTAAATTGTTGATTCGGCGCTACTTGAAATTGCTTACTTCTAGCATTTTGTTTTAATCTTACATAGCTAATCCGTTTGATTTCTGGTGATTGCTTAGTTCCTATTGCTGCTTGACGCTTAACCTCAACTTGCTCAAATAATGGCGTAAAATCATTCGCAACTCTTGCATTACTATTAGCTCCTTTATAGTCAATCGCTCCTATATCAGGCGTATTATCTCGGTCATTTCCAAAGAAATCATCATCAGGTGTTATCCCTGCTACTCCAGCATTAATCGCAGGCGAACCATTGACTAAGTTAAAATTTCGGTTGTTAGCATTCGTAAATAAAGGCTTGTCCGTTACTTGAATCAATTTATTATCTAAAGCGGCAAAATCATCAGCTACTTTCCCGACATATAAATTGCTAGATGCTTTGACGTTTGTGGAATTATCAATCGCTAAAGCATTACCGCCCCATGAATCGTCCGCAACAGCAATATTATTATAGACTTTAATGTCTTTTCCGTTGGAAACACTAATCCCAATATTGTTATTATGACCATAAAAATGATTCCTAAAAGCAACATTATTCACTATCTCCATGCGGTCTCCTTGGTTAATATGAATACCACTCAGTCCATTGCGATAAGTGATATTATTTTGAATCAATACTTTTCCATTTTTCCATCCATTAGCTGCATAATTCTTTTGCATAGAAATACCTTTTCCTTCATCAATTTCTGTTTTGATAAATTCTTTATGCGGACTCCAAGAATATAATTCATTATAATTGTTATGGACTTTATTTTGCTCAATGACAACTCTTATTGCATTGGAAGTACCTTTGCTTTTAAGAGAATGTACCACTAAACCATGTGTACCAACCGCAGACCGTCGAGAGCAATTATTGACGGTATTTCCCTTACAGATAAAGTTATCGCAACTTTGAAAACGCAAGCCTGTACCTGGCATAAAACTAACATTGTTGTTTTCAATCGTAATATGGCGAGACGATTGAACTAATAATCCTTTGGTGTCAAAATAGGTAGGACGAGTAATAGATTCGGTAATTTTAGTCAATTTTAAATTAGCAATCTGTGCATCCGTCAAATTTTGATTGCCGATTCTAGAGCGTTCAACCCCATTTTTATCTAAATATTTAAACTGATATTTTTTAGCATCAGCTAAAGGGATATTTTTGAATTCACCAATAACGATAAAATCCTGCACTTTGATGTAACTAGAATTTCTAATCTGAAAAATCACACTTCCATCTCCTCTAAAAACCACTCGTTCCTTATTATAAGGCATAATGACAATGTATTTATCTCGCTTGCCATGTACCTCATTGATATTGACTGTTTTTTGGTTGCTATAGATGTCCGTTTTATTGTCGCCAAAATTTTCATTGTAATAATTGCCTCTTTTTACAAAAATAGTATCTCCTGCTTGGGCTTTTTCTTTGGCAGCAAAATCAATCGTTTTAAAAGTTTTGGTAGGACTAAAACCTCTAGTCGGGTCGGATGTATCATCTACACCATTTTTACTTACATAAAGGTTTTGCGCACTAATAAAATTAAAGGTAACTAACAATAGGAAGGTAAGAATAGCTGATTTTTGAATGGACATAAATACAAGTGTTTTTAGGTAATAGAATGGCTGATTTTGAATAAGCAATTCAAAATTAGCAGTCGTACTTTTGATAAAAAATGAGATAGATTAAGTAGTAAGTTTATTTTACTACATATCAGAGGGCTATAGGAGAAAATAATTAAGCGACTGATTGCCAATCGCAGTTTCTAGGGTATTTTCTCTAGTTAATAAATTATCACAACTGTTGTAAATTCGTTTCATTAACTGTTTCAAATATAGCGTCGATTTTGGTAAGATATTATGCCTGTTTCCTTATTGTTTCCCTTAAAAATTGCACTTTTTTAGGGGAATCGTGCCTTTTGTTCCCCTTTTGTTGCCTATTTTAGGAAGGTTTTACTAAAAAATAACTGGTAGCAAAGCCTTCAGGCTTTCCCGTTAAAGGGTCTTTAGGCCCTGTTTTCATTAACCAAGAACCGACCTGAAGGTCGGACACGGGAAAGCCTAAAGGCTTTGCTACCAGTTGTACAGTATACATTAGAAATAAAAAAAAAAAGCCACTACATCTTCGTCTGGTTGTAGCCCGATTTTTTTACGAATTCGGTAGCGAAACACTTTAGCAGAATCAGTAGTCGTATTTCGAATTAAGGCGATTTGCTTATTGGAGAGATTCATTCTAATCAGCCCACAAATTTGTTTTTCGGATTGGCTTAATTTAGCGATACTGTCTAAATTTTCGTAAAACTGATGATTGATTTGTTCGATATTATTTTGCAGATTGGCGACGTCTTCATTGATTTCCAAATGCGTCAAAGTATTCATTTTTAAGTTTCGTATCTTCGATTGATAAGCTTTAGGCAATCCTTTTTCCAATTGCTCCAATTCTCGACGCATTAGTCTGGAAAAATCATTCTTTCTACTAATATCTAAGGCGAGCGTGGTAATATCTTTATTTTTACTTGCTAATTCGGTTTTTAATATTTTTTGCTGTTGTTCTTTTAGCACTAATTCTTTCTGTAAAATTTGTTCTTTTAAGGATTTCGTAGTTTGAATTTGCTCCAACTTTGTCTTTTTTCGCCAGTATAGGAACATCGCCATCAAAGCTAAACTTCCTAATAAAATACTAATGACCATAAACCGCTGTTGGCGAATAATTCTTTTTTGTTCCAATAATTGAATTTCTTCTGCTTGCTCGGCTAATTGTCTATTTTTGACTTCCGTATTGTATTGTACTTGTAGCGCACTCACTTCTTGTTGCGTTTTAGCGCCAACATTTTTCAAATGTAAATCATGGTATAATTGAAAGGTTGCTAAAGCTTTCTGAAAGTCTCCTTTAGTTTGATACGTCTCTGCTAAATCTTTATAAGTTATAGCTAATACGTCATTAAAACCTTCTGCTTTAGCAATCGCAATACTTTGATTGTATGCTTTAAAAGCTTGGGGATATTCGCCTAATAGATAATGGGCATAAGCAACATTACCATAAGCTTGTGCTTCACTTATTCTATCCTGTAGTTTTTGCATTAATGCCAATTCTTCTTGAAAAATCTTTAAAGCTTCTGGCACTCGATTTTCTCGCATATACAATACGGCCAAATTACTTAATACTCTGTTAGCATCTTCTACTTTCCCCTCTTGTTCAAAAATGGCCTTTGCTTGTTGGAAATAAGCTAAACCTGCTACATTTTCATCATTTAAGGCAGCTGCAATGCCTAAATTATTCAAAATCTCTGCTTTTTTAATTGGTTTACTTTGGATATAAGGCAAATTAAGCGCTTCTAGAAAGGTGGTATTCGCCTGTTCATATCGTTCCAATGCGCTATAAATCAATCCTTTTTGCTGTAATGCTTTACTATATAAATCGTCAAATTGATTAGCTTGGCTCATTCGCAACACCGAATCTTGTAACATCAAAGCTTTTGGGTAATCCGCTTGCTCCATCGTCAGAATTGTTAATTTTAACACAGCTTTTGCCTGCTGATACAGTAATTGATTCTGTTGGGCAAGCTCAGCAGCTTTTATTAAATAAGTCTCTTTTCGACTTTCAGACAAATGAGTAGTAGAATCTATCCACCAATCAATGCTATCTAACGGAGTCGTTTGTGCAAACAAATCATTACAAATACTAAAGCATGATAAGATAATACCTAAAAATAGATACTTTTTTAATCCCTTATAAAAAAACAAAAAATCACCAGATAGCATTTGAGATAGTTAAATCAAAATTTGAAAGGCACTACGGTGAAAAGTCTTAACGTGTCGGACACTTTTGAAAGTGTCCGACACGTGGGACTAACCCACAATTTTCACCGTAGTGCCATTTGAAAAATATTTAAGTAGTAAATATAACAGATAATTTCTAATTGAAGACTATGACGCATCTCAAATTCCCGCCGAAGATGGTTTAAAATTGAAAATTTGAAATTGAAAATTAAATTTTACTTAGGCCTTTACGGTTAATATTGGTAGGTATTCGTCGATAACCTGAATTTAAACTAGGGGAATTTCTGCGGTTCTTTGTCAATGAGACATAAATTTACAGCAGCAAAATCAACAACATAGCGAATAAAATCCAGCTTACCCCAACTTCTAATCGAATTATTTCCCTAGATATTCTGAGAGGATTTGCTCTTTTAGGCATCCTCATTATGAATATGACTTCCTTTTCCATGCCTAGCGCACATTACCTTAATCCGATGGTAGAAGGCGTATTGGAAGGCGCAGATAAATGGGCATTCTATTTCAGTCAATTATTTGCGAATCAGAAGTTTATGTCCCTTTTTTCGATACTCTTTGGCGCAGGAATTGTATTGATGACAGAACGCATCGAACAACAAGGAAAAAGTGCAGCTACTCGCCATTATTTTCGTAATTTTTGGTTACTTTTATTTGGACCTTTTGAATGGTTATGGCGGTCTTTGACTTATTGGAAGATACAAACTATCCAATAAATTTGAATTAGTTAAACCAAGCATTAAGTCTATAAAAAACAACCATTCATCTAATCTATTGTTACCATTTAGCAGAAAATCGTCTAATTTAGTAAGCAGACTTTATTATTAACAAAAAATTATTATGATAGAAGATATTATCAAAAAAGCATTTTATACAGGCGTAGGTTTCTTAGCGAATCCAAAAGGTTTTAAAGAAAAAATTGATGATTTAGTCAATAAAGGGGATATGACAGCGGAAGAAGGTAAAAAAGCATTCGCAGAATTTGAGAAAGATTTCAAAACTAAAACGGAAGATTTAGAAGGCAATATTCAAGGAATGATTCGGAATGCCTTAGACAAAATGGATATTCCGTCAGCAGAGAAAGTCGCTGCGATGGAAAAACGCATTAAGTCGCTTGAAGTTAAAGTAGGTAAATTATCCAAAGAATTGAAGGAAATAAAAGCAACAGCCGCACCAGTTGCTAAAAAAACAACAACGAGGAAAAAACCTGCCGCTAAAAAAGCGGCTACTCCTAAAGCTAAAAAAGCAGAATAATAACAAACAATGCTAACCATCAATTATCCATCATCAACTCTTATAAATTGATGGTGAGGAAAATGCTCCTTATTAAAAAAAATTCACGACTCAGCAAAGGGTATTGGGCGTAGGGCAACGGGGAACGACTGTTTCATTCTAAGTTCTTATTGGGCGGCAATTTCCCATTGCCGCCCAATTTTAAGCTAAAACAAGGGGTTGTGTAGAAAGCTTTACATTAGATTAAATCCTAATTTGTAATTAAAATCTTTAGTGAATGATTGTTTGATTGCTAACATGGTTAAATTGTTGTCATAACACTTTGTAAAACAACAATTTAACAATCAAACAATTTTAACAATCACTTACTAAAATTCAAATAAGTTACAAAAATGAATTTTTATACAATGAGGCTTTTTACACAACCCCTTGTAAATAAAATTGCTATAATTTCATTTTGGAGAATGAAACAGCCGTTGGCAAAGGGGCAACCTATTTGTATTTGAAAGTTTTTCTTTTGTAAACCTTAAAATCTATCAACCATTTGTTTTTTTACACACATCCACCCTTTGCACTAAGCCCTTTGCTAAATAAATACAAAAAATCTTAAAAATAAAAAGTCATTTTCTTTCCTTTTTATGTGACTATTCCCTATACTTGTGTGTCTTAACAGATATATAACAAAATAGACTATTTTTTGTTAAAAAAATTCCCTACTGTACTCAATTCCCAATTCTTTAAAATTCCATCAAAAAACTATAAATTAATAACACCACTTAGGCAAAAGTTAATCACTAATTTGTGTTAATTAAGATTAGTCTTTTTAACAAAAAGCACTTATCACATTATAATAGTCAATTTGTAATGGTTAACCCATTCTTATTTTGTTTTATATATTAAAAAAAAATAAAAAAATTGAACAGACAGATTGTTAGGTAATTCAAGAGAATATTCTATTTTCGGATTTTATTTTATTTTTTTCGTAAAAGCGCAGCTTTTCAAAACACTTGATACAACAACACACGCTAATTGAGAAATACACATACAAACTCACTTTCAACTCTTACATTTAAACAATACTTAAGATGAATCGAACTCTTTTTTGGATATTGGTAATATTCCTTGCGCTTTGGCTTTTATTAGGTTCTTGGTTTATTAAATGTCAACTTTGTGGCATTCCAGCAGCAGCAGCGGTCGCAGTAGCTCCAGCAGAAAGTACAAGATTATTAATTCAAGATGGGGCAGCTTTTAAATCAACAGCAACAGGTCATTTTGATTTTAATGAATCGAATAATACCTATTTGACGCCCTTAACGACAGATGTTAATAACTCTATCAATCAAACAGCCGCATATTTAAAGGCTAATCCTAATCGTAGCATTACTATTACAGGTTTATACGCAGAAGAAGAAGCCAATAATAGTGTTTTCCCATCTTTGGGATTAGCTAGAGCCAATGAAGTTAAAAAAGCAATGGTTGCCTCAGGAGTAAGTGCTAAGCAGTTACTTACAGCAGACCAATTATTAGCATCCAGTAATGCCATAAAAGAAGGGGTATTAATGGATGGGGTGAATTTTAGTTTTACAGCAACAACCGAGGATTTGGAAGAACGCTTAGCTGCTATTAAATCAAGGTTAGATGCGAACCCCGTAACGATTTATTTCCCCACAGGAGAGCAAATTGTCACCTTAAATCAATCACAACGACAAGATTTTGCCGATTTAGTTTTCTATCTGGATAATGTAGCAGGAAGTAGCTTAGAGGTAGGTGGTCATACAGATAATGTTGGAGATTTAGCACTCAATACAAGATTATCTAGAAAAAGAGCTGAATTTGTTAGAGATTACCTAACAGCAAATGGTTTGCAAGCAAGTAGTTTAACCGCACAAGGCTATGGTCCTAATGCGCCTATTGCACCAAATACAACAAAAGAAGGAAAAGCAAAGAATAGACGAGTGGAAGTAAGGTTAAAATAGATGGATTAATTGGTCTAAGGAGACCTTTAGAAAATTATCAAATTAAATAAAATTCAAAATTTATCATATTATGTTTAATTTATGTTTTTTACTCCCCTTTTTACTAGGTTTAGTTGCCTCACTACTTGGTTGGTGGCTTGGAAAATTATGGATGGGAGAAAAAGTGAGTGCATTGGAAGGAGAAGTAAATAATCAAAAGAAAAGCTATGCGAGTCTTAAAACGGATTATGATAGCTTTTCGGGTAAGTATAATTCCTTAAATTCAAATTACACAAGCTTAAAAACGGATTATGACGGCTTTTCTAGTAAATATAATGCCTTAAATACAAAGTATACGGCAGTTGAAAATGAAAAATTAGCTTTACATAAAGAGTGGGAAAGTGAGGCTAAAACTTTAAATTTAAATTGGGAAACTAAATACAATTTATTACAAGGTCAATTAAAAACTTACGAGGAAGAAAAATTAGCTTTACATAATGAATGGCAAAATGAGGCTAAAACTTTAACCTTAAATTGGGAAGGTAAATATAACGGTTTAGCAACTCAGTTAAAAACAACAACAGAAGAGAAGTTAGCTTTACATAATGAGTGGCAGAACGAGATGAATGCTTTAAATATAAGCTGGGAGGGCAAGTATAACGACTTGGCTGCTCGATACAAAACACAAGAAGAAGAAATTCTAACTATTAATAACACTTGGAATTTAAAGTGGAGTGATTATACTACAGAATGGGAAGGGAAATATAATGCCTTATCTGCGCAATCAATAGAACAAGCAGGTGAAGCAGAAAACACTAATAATGAGTGGAATTTGAAATGGGGTAATTATACCACAGAATGGGAAGGAAAGTACAGTGCTTTAGCGGAGGAAAAAGATAAAGAAATTGCCGACGTTAATAATTCTTGGAATCTAAAATGGGGGGATTATACCACAGAATGGGAAGGAAAATACAATACCTTATCCGCTCAAGCAGATGAAAAAGGAGGAGAAGTAGAAAATATCAATAATGAGTGGAATTTGAAATGGGGTAATTATACCACAGAATGGGAAGGAAAGTATAGTGCTTTAGCGGAGGAAAAAGATAAAGAAATCGCTGACGTTAATAACTCTTGGAATTTAAAATGGGGCGATTATACCACAGAATGGGAAGGGAAGTACAATACTTTATCCGCTCAAGCAGATGAAAAAGGAAATGAAGTAGAAAATATTAATAATGAGTGGAACTTAAAATGGAGCAATTATACTACCGAATGGGAAAGCAAGTATAATGCTTTAGGTGCAGAAAAAGATGTCATCATTGGCAAATGGTCTAATAGATATGGTCAATTAGATAAAATGTACAAAGTCAACGAGCTTAAACTAGCAGAAAAGCCAACAGAAGTAGAAGTAATTAAAGAAGTAGAGGTTATCAAAGAAGTGATTAAAGAAGTAGAAGTAATTAAAGAAGTTCCTGTAGAAATCATTAAGGAAGTAGAAGTGGTCAAGCAAATTGACATGAATATGTTGAAGCAAATGATGGCAAATATGGGTACCGTGGAAGAATCTCGACAAGTGATTGGAGAAACAAGAACACAAGGAGAAAGTAAGATAGTAGAACGAAGAGAAGTCACTGAAATTAGGCAACCTGACAATTTAAAGAAAATAGAAGGTATTGGGCCGAAAATTGAAGGTCTTTTAAATAAAGCAGGTATCCTTACTTGGAGACAATTGAGCAAGACTGCTGCCTCGGACATCAAAGCTATCTTAGAAGCAGCAGGAAAGCGTTATCAGATGCATGATCCAACTACTTGGCCACAACAAGCAGAAATGGCAGCAGATGGCAAATGGGAGGAGCTAAAAAAATGGCAAGACGAATTGGACGGAGGAAAATAAATAGCAAATAGATATAGTTTTTAAACAAATCTATAAATAGTCCTTTCTAATAAAAAGTC
The DNA here is from genome assembly GCA_045106885.1 of Saprospiraceae bacterium. Lineage (GTDB taxonomy): Bacteria > Bacteroidota > Bacteroidia > Chitinophagales > Saprospiraceae > JAFMDF01. Next base: position 2,375 of record JBGCFJ010000073.1, on the reverse strand, counting down.
ACTTCAATTAATTTTGGAGTGACTTTTTTTATGATGGAATAATGTACCTTTGAACAATGTAAAATATTTAGTATTTACTTAAGAAAGGGCTTAGAGCGGAGGGCGGAGGTGTGTAAAGTAGCAAAAACGGACAAGTTTTTTATTAAGCTCTTTTGCGAGGCTGTGCAGCAGCCGAGCAAACTATAAAAAAATTTTATTATAATATCCTATTAATTTTAGATTTGTAATTTTCCTGATTGTAACAGATTGCGGTGATTTAAATAATCAGCTAAAAAATCAATAATATAAAAAATGATATGTCAATATTTAAATCCGTTGGGATAATGTTTTGGCCGTATTACTGGATAACTTCCCGTTATCCAGTAATTCTAATAGTGATTTTCAAGGTGTTAAATTATCTAGCAATATTAATTGCCGAATTAATATTGGGAAGTTACTGGATAATAGAGACTCCAAAACCATTATCATTGAGATATTGCGGTCAATCCGTTGGAAAGTCTAACATTTTGTCCCGCTGGGACAGGTTCACCGCAAAACGTTACAATCAGTAATTTTCAATTTTCAATTTCACTAAAATGGTAATCATAGAAGATAAATTAGTCAGTGATGACGTTTTTGAAAAACAATTCATTTGTAATCTTAAAGCCTGCAAGGGTGCTTGCTGTTGGGAAGGTGATTATGGTGCTCCACTAGAAGATACAGAAAAAGAAATTCTAGACAATATTTATGAGGACATCAAGTCATTTCTAACACCAGCAGGAAGAAAGGTAATTGAAGAAGAAGGAAAGTACACTTATTATGAAGGAAAGGGAGCAAATGAATGGGGCACCCCCCTATTAGAAGGCTCTGCTTGTGCTTATATGACCTTAGAGAATGGAACGGCTAAATGTGGCATAGAGGCAGCTTATAACGCAGGCGCTACAGATTTCAAAAAACCTATTTCTTGTCACCTCTACCCTATTAGAGTTAGTGCGAATAAACAGACTGGATTTGAAGCACTGAATTATGATCAGTGGGAAATTTGTTCCGCAGCTTGTGAATTAGGCAAAAAAGAAGAAGTGCCAGTTTATCAATTTTTAAAAGAATCAATTATTAGAAAATATGGCGTTGATTTTTATGAACAAATGGAAGGAGCAGCGGGTTATTTAGAAGATGAGAGGGAAAAAGAAAGCAAACAGTGAGTAATTTCTATTATTATTTAAAATAATTGCAAAATAAAGGAGATAATAATTATCATCTCCTTTAAGTTTGCAATATACCTTCGTTTCTTGTCAGCTATGCTTCTTCATCCTCATCGAGGAATTTGTTGATAGCTTTGACTGCATTTGCAATCTTGGGGTATTCAATACTGTAGTGGATGAACTTGCCATCTCTTTGGGTCTCTACAAGACCTGCCATGCGTAAAATTCTGAGGTGCTGAGACGTAATAGATTGCTCTAATTTGAGCGTATTATAGATTTTATTAACGTTAATCGTACCATTTTGGTCAATAAACGATAAAATCTTTAGTCTTAGCGGGTGGGCTAATGCCCGCAGAATTTCCGCAGAGGTCTGCAGTTTTTCATTATTAATGTTTACCCTAGCCTTTCTCATAGAACTCTTGGTTTAGTTGAAACAATTATTTACTTATAAGCAAATATGCTATTTAAAACCGATTTTTCAAAAAAAATATACAAAAAAATGCTCTAAACCAACGGATTTAGAGCATTTTAGTTACATCAGGCATGAAAAATACCTAATTTTGTCTTATGAGCTTGTTCTAAAGTGTATTGTTAGCATTTTATAAAAGTACTAATTTTTCATGTATTTGTGTAGTTAGGAGAATAAAATTATTTAAAATAGCATCTCCAATAATCAAAATTAGTCTTTAAAAAATGTAAATTGATAAATGTAAAATTTATTCATAAGCCATAGTTTTTTGATTAATTAGCTAATTCCTCAACTAAACGAGAGATTTGTGCTAATCTATCCTTATCTAAAGAATAATAAATAAATTTACCGTGACGGTCAGTTGCAACCACACCCGCACGACGTAAAATTGCCAAATGTTGAGAAGCAACAGATTGTTCTAGACGTAACTTGATATAAATATCAGTAACGGTCATACTCTGATTTTCTTCCAACAAGTCGATAATTCTCTGGCGTAATTTGTGATTGATTGCTCTTAATACTAATACTGCTTTTCTTAGTTCAGCATAATCTAATTGGATGTCAGCGGCAGGCCCCTTCTGTAATGTAACAGTTTCGTTTTTCTGCTTTCTCATAACTATGTTTTGCAATTTAAAAAATTATTGAATATTTGATAACGTATATTCCAAATACGATGCCAAAATAATAAATTAAAGTTTTCTCTAAGCTATAAAGTTATTGAGAAA
>JBGCFJ010000729.1:0-4107 GCA_045106885.1 Saprospiraceae bacterium | reverse complement strand
CATCTCGTAACAAGAATTTGGTCGCATCTACAATATATTTACCATTATGAGCAGCCACTACTTTGAAGCCGCCAATAACAGAAGAAGCAAAAGCTTGTGCCACTGACTTAGATTCTTCTGGATTATCACTAATCGCCCGATAATCGTAATTCGGTTGAATCATCAAAATTTTTGGGCCTACTTTTTGGAATTTTATAATTCTAGTATCTCCCAGTTGTCCTCTATCTAATCCAATATCATTTGACCCGATACCAGCGGGCAAAGCATTAACATAAAGTATTTCTTGGTCTAGTTTATCTATCTCCAAAAAAATACTGCCTTTTGTTTCGTCCCAATAAAAGTTCACGTAACCTTCTGTCTTCGTCATCGACTTGGTCAACTCAGAAATCGGGTCTGCTACCGCCTTATTTGGTTGGTTCGTAACCACACTAGCCGTACTACAAGCACAAAATAATATGCATACAAAAAAAGTGAATATTCGCATCCTAATCAGGTTTTATTAAAATTCATTTTTAGAAAAACACAAAAAAGGGAAAAATCTTGGATTTTTAAAGTCTGAAGGGTAAGAGAATTCTGATTTTTTTTGTAGCCTATTTATATCAACTAAAATTAAGCCCTATTTGAGCGGCATTATTTTCTAATTAAAAAGAGGTTTTGTAAGCAAAAAATTAATTTCATTAAATTTAATACGCAAATAGTTGCACAACTATATATTTGTCACTATATTTGTTATATAATTTTAAAAATCCGCAAATTATTGACAAAATGTTGAACACCTTAAAAAATTTAATTAATCCAATTACTCCTGCTGTCTACCTACAAAATTTTAGTAACTCCAACACTAAACTATCAGGTACGAAAAAAAGTACACCTAAAGAAACGACCAAAAGTGAAGTTACTACCCCTACAGACAGTTCCTTAACTACCGAAAACCAACTAAAATCAGTCAAATTAATCATGGTCACCGCTGCAAACAATAACAAATTCTATGAAATGCAGGAAAATGGTGATACTACTTTTACAGTGATGTATGGTAGAATTGGTGCTAATAAAACAACGCGTACCTACCCTATTCATCAGTGGGACAAAAAGTATAAAGAGAAGATTAGAAAAGGCTATCGTGATTTAAGTAGTTTAGTTGTGACAAATAAAGTAGCAGAAGAGTTTTCTGGGATAGACGACCAAACTGTCAGATATTTGATTACAAATCTATTTAGGTACGCAAAAAAGTCTATCCAAAGCAATTATTATGTCTCTTCCGAAGAAGTAACTATTCATCAAGTAGAAAGTGCACAAAGGTTATTAACTGAATTAAGTCAAAACATTGATTTAAAAATGAATGTGGTGCAATTCAATAAAGACCTTTTAGAATTATATCAAATCATTCCAAGAAAAATGAGTCATGTCAAAAACCACTTGATTCAACAACCTACCAATCAAGATGATTTAACAGAGATAGAAGCACTTTTAGCCAAAGAACAAGCAACTTTAGATGTAATGGCTAGTCAAGTAGAATTGAACAAATCGCAAAAAGAGACGGTTCAAGTCGCTCCTGATGTATTGGCACAATTAGGGCTTCAAATTAGCCCAATTGAAGCAACAAAAGCCATTGAAATGATAAAGGAAATGATGGGCGATGATAAGGATAAGTTCCAACAAGCTTTCCAAGTAACCAATATAAATACCCAGCCTCATTTTGACAAATTTGTTAAAAAATCTACCAACAAAAAAACTAAATTATTCTGGCATGGCAGCCGTAATGAAAATTGGTTATCCATTTTAAAAACTGGTTTAATCTTACGCCCCACCAATGCTGTCATTACTGGAAAAATGTTTGGCTATGGCTTATACTTCGCAGATAAATGCCGCAAGTCTTTAAATTATACCTCACTTCGAGGTTCTTACTGGGCAGGTGGTTCTCAAAACACCGCATTCATGGCATTATTTGAAGTTCATACAGGAGCACATTTACAACTAAAAGTAAGAGAAAACTGGTGCGGAGATTTGACCGAAGAAAAATTAAAAAAACGCAATACTAAATACGATTCTGTCTTTGCTAAAGGTGGTGCTGACTTAATTAATAATGAATACATCGTTTATAATCAGCATCAATGTACGGTTAAATATTTAGTGGAGTTGAGAGATTAATTGCTGCTATCAAATAGTGTGGCACAACTCTGTGAGTTGTGCCGCATATAAGTCAAGTCCTATAATTTTTCTGATTGTAACAGATTGCGGTGATTCCTCCAATTAAACCCTTTAGGGGTTTTATGTCGGTAGCATATTTGGGACTATTCTGATTTTACCGTGCCTTTAGGTACGGAATGCTAGACATAATGTACCTAAGTAAAATTTAATTTTCAATTTTAAACCACCTTCGGCGGGAATCTGAGGTTAAATTTGAGATTAACAATTATCGACATTTTAAATTATCGACAATTTGTTGGTTTTAAATTTTGCGTAAGCGCCTAAAGGCACATTTGGAATGCTTGAAACATCACTTTCTACCAACATTTTGTCCCGCTGGGACAGGTTCACCGCAAAACGTTACAATCAGTAATTTTTAAAAAATGGACTACTAAACATACCAAAACCAATTGTTTTAATTATTTAAAAACCCTTGGCTATTAAGTCAAACAAAACACCCAAATCATGTTACTAAACAATCATTTAAAATCTTTAGACAAGCATATAGTAAGAACTGCTGCCATTCGTTTGATGGAACAAAATTATACCACCACAACTTTAGAAGTCAAGCAATTACTCCGTTCTCAAAACTATTGGGCGATTCAAGCGACTATTTCTAGGTGGATGGACGAATTAGCGGAAGAAGAAGATTGGTATTTTGAAACCTTTAATTACCATCGAAACTATTTTAAAAATGAGGTAACCGCCAATTATTTCACGAATATGACGCAAGATGAAATGGATTACTTCTTGGGGAATATTAAGTTTTCGGTAAATTAAGTAAACAGTAGCTTAGTAGTCCGTCAAGATGATAGTGTCGGGTTGTATTTGGATGAATTTTGAAGTTGTACTAGGCAAAAAACGCAGACATAGCCGTTCAGGCTGACCGTGAATGCGTTTCGTAACCACCAAATTTATTTGGTAGGTTGTACACGACGGATTGATTGTCAGTATATTACATAGAACCAGCCAAATAAATTTGGCGGTTACGTACGATACAAACACCATTAGCGGTCAGCCTGCTTTGCTATGGCGAGTATTTTTAACGACGTACAGCTTTAAAAGTCGCCAAATTACCCGACAATATTAACTGGACTGACTACTTAGGCTTTGAGTAGCGATTATGCGTAATTACTACTCAAAGCCTAAGCTACTGAAGTTCTAAAGTCAATCATACGTTAAACTCCATCAATTATTTGCTTCCCATTCTCTTTTTTATCAAATTTAGGTTTTGAGTATTTAAAAACTTGTATGGGAATTTATGGCTACCCGTCTAAAGTTAGACACTCAAATTTAGGACAGACAACGGAAAATATAGATTTTCCGACGCTTGGAGTAGCGAATATAGATTCGCTGTTGTCGAAAATGTCCAATCTTAGACGGGTAGCCTAATTTACCCTTTGAGCTAAAAATAGAGCGTCAGCTAATAAACTGATAATTATCCGTTAGGATAATTAAATCCGTTGGGGATATACTTTTGTAAAGCCCAACGGATTAGCTTTCCCAACGGATTTAGATTTTGACTTGACATTTTTTGTAATATCAATTTTTAATCTGACTATCTAAAAGCGTTTTTTTTAGCTCCCAAAACAAGCCTCTAACAAGCTCTAAACGAATCCGTTTTTGATAACCTACAACATTTTGCAATGAAGCAATTATTTTCCTTATTTCTACTTTTTGCTTGCTTTTTATCTCTGAAGAGTCAATCCACCTCTATTAGAGTTTACGAGATTTTCCAAGAAAATTGTGTGAGTTGTCATAGCAATGCCAATCCTCGGGCAGGTTTGAATTTGGAAGGAAGCGGAAGTACCATAGAAGCAAAAGCTTTATCTGTTTATAATAATTTAGTGGGCGTAACCAGTGGTAATAATACCGCTGCCGCAAAAGGTTATCAATTAGTCCATCCAGGTCGAGTAGATA
>JBGCFJ010000728.1:0-4562 GCA_045106885.1 Saprospiraceae bacterium | reverse complement strand
GGTTTACCATCAATCATATCTCTAATCAGATAAAAAGGTATATTGTCTGTTTCTTGGGATTGATTACCCTTATAATCTGCTTTTACCATTATTATCTTATTGTTTTTTATTTTATTGTCTCAAAGTGATTTAGGTGGGTCAACAGTAGCTTAGACCTCTGGTCTGAGTAGAAAATCGTGTTACCGCTGTACTCAAACCTACTCAGACCAGAGGTCTAAGCTACAATTCTCCACCCATATCATTTTGAACCAATAAAGATACAAATTTTATTAAAAAATGCTACCCTCGTTGTTTCATCGCCTCATACAACATAATCCCTGTAGCCACCGAAACATTCAATGAATCAGTCTTGCCAACTTGTGGAATAAGAAATGTTCGATCAACTATCTGTAAAAGCGACCGACTGACACCTCTATCTTCTGCACCAATGACTAAGGCACAAGGAATAGAGAAATCAAGCGCTTTCAGTTCTCTCCTACTCTTTAAATCACTAGCAAAAACTTGTACACCAGATTTTTGTAAAAATTCTATAGAAGCAATAATACTAGGTTCTCTACAAACTGGAATTTCCAATAATGCCCCTGCTGAGGTTTTAATCGCATCAGGGGTAATCTGTGCGGACTTTTTGCGAGGAATGACAATAGCATGTGCGCCCAATACTTCTGCTGAACGAGCAATATCGCCAAAATTTCGTACATCGGTCACGCCATCTAATAATAAAATGAGTGGAACTTCTGACTTTTCGTAAATAGCAGGTAAAATATCCGCTAATTTTTGGTATTCAATTAAAGACAACCAACACATAACGCCTTGATGGTTACCTCCTGCAAAACGATTTAAGCGTTCCTTAGGCACCATTTGCAAAGGAATGAACTTGCTTTTGCAAAGTTTGCGAATTTCTCTTGCCATTTCTCCTGCGGCGTCTTGCTGCAAAAGTACTTTATCAACGGTTTTGCCAGAATTGATGGCTTCTATAACTGGGTGACGGCCGAAAACTAGATTATTACTCACAGGATGATTTGTATTAGTTAAACTTTAAAGAATCAAATTGAAGCTGCAAAAGTAAGGAAAGTATTTTATACGCAATATGCTATTGGGACCAATGTTAGGGTAAGAGGTCAAAACAAGCCATAAATATAGTTTGGTTCAAAAGAGATTTTCAACTGCATGACCATGCCGTACTTCAAGCCGCTATTGATAATGGACTGCCTAGCTGAACTACATGTCTTTTGAAAATTAACTTTGATAGAGCAACCCTTTTATAATTGTAAAATAGGGACAGATTATCCAGCACACATTATTGATGTTGAAAAGGCGACTAAAAAAAATAAAATCTAGGTTCGCTGGCAAATCCAATTGAAAATCATCTCGTCATAGGACGGTTAAAATCTCATTCTACAGTTTACGCCGACAGATATGCCAAAGACCCAAAATGTATTACTGGGCTTTCCTAGAAAGTCTCGCTGCTAAAAAAAGAGCCGAATAATTTGGCTAAAGCACTTAGTCAGAGTCGATTGGAAGAAATATCAGCCAGAATTAGCAGACGCAGGAGAAAAATTAGCTAAAAGAGCTGCGTTTAATCCTTTTGAAGGAATAAGTGATGAATTTCCATTCTAGAAAAAATAAATTAAATATAATATATTTTAATATTAATATTGTTTAATGTGTTTTAGCTTGATTAATAAGCTGTTTTGAGCCAAATAAATGACCTGGGAAATTAGTTAAAAAAAAAGTCGATGAAAAAATTAAAATGAATGAGTTCAATTATTTTTTGGTATGGTTTTTACTCTATTGTAAGGGAATTGATGATAATAAAAAACTATAAAATATTCTATTAGTAATTTTTTTTATAAGTAAAAAGTAGATTTAATTATTAATGAATTTAGATGTATTCTATTTTATAGTGTTTTATAAATTACTTAAATAAATATATTAAAATTACCTATTTTTAGGTATACATGATACTTGAGATTCGCTTAATTTTGCAGCCGAAACTATACACAACACTCCACTGCAAGCGAAATTCTTGGCTTAAAGAAATAAAAACAAGATATCTTCTGATATTTGAACGTATTAAATCTGGTTGACATCCAGTAGTTGTAAGATTAATCTGTTGATTAGTTAAATCCCATATTAGTAAATTATAGAATAAGCGTTATATACGAACATACAACCAAAATTAATACACAACACAATCTCATGAAAAAAACATTTACAAAAACTGATTTACACCAAAAAAAGAAATTATCAAGAAAATCTCCCCATTTTTCTTTACAAAGTATCATTTATAGTGCTACTATACCTAGTGGCGATTAACAAATTTAACTTCCCCTCATTATAATCCTCTTATTGATATCTAGAAGCTGTAAGTACACCTGTGCATATAGAGGACCTATTTTAGCAAGGAAGTAACACTTGTATAAGACTACCTACCAGTTTATTGCTATTACTTTTGATTAAGTAATAGAATCGTAGTGGCTGATACCAGCCCTTTAATACCAGTAATATAAATTAAGAATAACAATAATAATACTGCAATAATATTGCGTTTTACGTGCCTGTTTTTAGAGGAATAATAGTTATTGGTCTAGTGATTTTATCTAGTACCTATAGGAGTTTACTATGCCCTAAGACAGGACCTATCAATACGGCTTTTTATCCAAATTTATTAATCATATTTATTAACCAAAATTTGCTAATCTCATGAAAAAAATGAGTTTTACTAATTTAAGCTACGGAAATCTAAACTCGCTATTAGGGCGGGCTGCATTTCTAATGCTTTTTGCCTGGTGTTTCAGCATGAACGCTGCTTACGCTCAGGACGCTGCTCAAGGGGCTGCACCTATGCCCTCTGATTCGACGGCAAAGGTCTTTGACGACATTAAAGTATGCGGCGCAAACGCTTACGTATTTACAGATGACAATTCTGGAGACGGTAAGCTTTATTCTGATGGTAGCACCCGAGGTGCTAAAGGAGGGCGAGCAGATACTACTGTTTTTTGTCCAGTAAACGAATGGAGTAGAGTGCAAGTTGTTTTTACCGAATTTGATTTAGCAGTAGGCGATACGCTTTTTGCTTTTCAAGGTAATTTAAAAGCTTTAAACGCTGCTACTGTAGCTGCCGTTTTAGCTGCAACTGGAAAGGATTTACCTGCTGGAACTACTGTAAAAGATTTGCAGAAACTAGCTGGCGAAACTAAAGCTATTCTTGATAAAATAGCTTCTACTGCTGCTGATTCTACCGCAGCTAATGCTGCTGCTGCTACTGCTGCTGCTGATTCTACCGCAGCTAATGCTGCTGCTGCTGCTGCTAAGGCTGCTGCTGATGCTGATTCTAATAATGCTGCTAAGGCTGCTGCTGCTAAGGCTGCTGCTGATAAGGCTGCTGCTGCTGTAGCTGCTGCTAAGGCTGCTGCTGATAAGGCTGCTGCTGCTGTAGCTGCTGCTAAGGCTGCTGCCGAGGCTGGGACTGCTGCTGTTAAGGCTGCTATTGCGGCAGGGTATTTACCTGCTAAATCTGATTTAGCAAATTTAATGACTCTTGTAAATGCTATTGCTGGTGTTTTAGATGCAGGTGTAGGGTCACTTCCAGGTTCTGGATCAGGATCAGGAATAGGTTCTACTAATTTAGCACAATCTAGAAGTGGTGTATCAGATGCCTTTGGTGGTTGGATTGATGCAGATTGTAACCCAGGAAAGAACGCTTCTGGTTGTTTGACTTTTATCTTTAACACGACAAATGATCGTAAAAAAGGAACAGGTTGGGAAGCTTGGGTTAGTTGTGGAGATAGAGGTGTTTCTTTGAAGAAGCCTACTGATATTTGGGGAAGCGCACTTTGCGATGATCCTAATAATACAGGCGCACCTGTAGATACATTGGAAATAGCGGTTGCTACATTAGAAGGATTCTGTAAGGATTCACTTACTAGTGCAATGAATAACCATGATTCAGTAATTGTAAAAATTACGGATGCTGCTGGAGCAACATGTGTTGTAGATACTTTAAAGGCTGGACAAAAACTTGCAAAGCAAGCTTTTGCTGTAGGAACATATAAAGTAACACATACTTTATTAATAGACAAAGAAAAGAAGCAGACTAACTACATTTTTGTAGCAGGTCCATCACTTACATGTAATGACGAAATAAACGTTTCTTTAGGAGGCGGATGTAAAGTAGTATTAGACGCAGATAACTTATTAGAAGCACCATGTGATTCTAGTAGAGGAGTTTTCTATACAATAGTTATTAAGAACTCAGCAGGAAAAGAAATTGGAAAAACGCCAGCTGCTGCTAGATTTGGAAACGTAGTGATTAATAAAGATAAGTTGACGAATGTATGTGGAGGAGATCAATTAACTGCAACTATTACAAGAACATACGATTACAGTAATAATGCAGGATTAAAATGTCCACCAGCTAATGTTACAGAAACTTGTGAAGTAAAAATTAATGTAAAAGACGATACAGCGCCTATCTTCTCAAGAGGGCCAAGAAAAGATACTTTAGTAGCATGTGATACAACTGGTCTTGCTAGTTTATTAATGAAGCCAGATGTAATTGA
>JBGCFJ010000727.1:0-2238 GCA_045106885.1 Saprospiraceae bacterium | reverse complement strand
ATTGGTTGCAACGCTTGTAAATAAAGGGCTTGCATAGCTCTATCTCTCATGGTAGGTATACCCAACATGCGATATTTGCCGTAGTCTTTGGGTATCTTAACCCGTTTGACTGCTTTTGCTTTATAGCCACTTCGTTTAAGGCTACTCATTACCTAGAAAAAGTGTCGATTATATCTATAGAGGTACTTAGTTCGTTTTTAATAACACCAATTTAAATATTAGTCCGTAGAATCTTACGATATTTTTAGACAAAGGTGGTATCAAGGATAAAACCATAGAGCATGTCTAAATATCTAATTGTATGAGATATATTTTAAGGGAGCTAAGACGATTCTATTGGTAAATTCTTCTTAAGGGGCGAGGAAAATAATAACCTACCAGCCTGGCGGATTCTTTTTACTTTTAGCTGCGTTAAAATTATTCAACGTAGCAACGGCTATGCTGAATAACTTTGCCTTGCTAAAAGAAAAAATAACCTCGTCATTTCTGGTAGGTTATTTATTGCCTCGCCCCTAACTATTCTTTTTTTTTTTAGTATTTTGCAAAAACTAGAAGTGTTTTTACAGAATTAAATTAGTTTTCTTATTAATATTAAATACTTTAAAAGTATTGATAGTCAGTGATTTAAGATTCTATTATTTTTATATTTTATTCGGAAAAATAAATCAAACTTTCAGTAAAAATAAAAAAAATGTAATTGCTATCAGTATATATAGGAGCTATTTTTGTCTAAGATATTCTAGTAATCTATTTTTTAATAAATATGATTTAAAAAGTATGCCATTATTTAAATACTATTTTTTATTTATTTTTCTTTTATTAGGTCAACTAATAAGCGCTCAGAATATTTGGCCAGGAGATGTCAATAATAATGGAATCGTCAATAAAGTAGATTTACTCTATTTGGGGTATGCTCATGGTGCTTCTGGTGACGCAAGAACGGAACAAAGTACCAGTTGGAATGCACAAATAGCTCCAAACCAATGGGGAAATAACTTTCCTAATGGCACTAATTATTCATTTGCAGATTGTAATGGAGATGGGGTTGTTGACCGATTAGATGCTGATATTATTTTAGACCATCTTGATTTAAAGCACGATGATATCACCTTTGTTCCAGATGAAATTCCGTTAGGAACAGAAGGAATAAATCCTTCCTGTGAATTTATAAATGCTCCTCAAGCAGCGCCAGTTGACCAGGTATTTAATTTAGAGATTGCTTTAGGAAATATGGACCTTCCTTTGGATAGTCTTTCAGGGTTTACTTTTTTCGTAAATATAGAGCCCGCTATTCTTGGCATAAATAGTACAGAAATAAAACTTTCTACGAATACCTGGTTAGATGGAGAAGAAACAACTACTATTTTCGAACAGAAAAGAGATGTAGAGGAAGTAAAATTAGAAGTAGCCTATACAAAAATAGACCAGTTGGTTTTGAATGGCGAAGGGTCTATCGCAAAGGTTTCTTTTTTGATTGAAGGGGATGTTATTGATTTATTAGTCATCGATACAGTGACTTTTACTATAGATAGTATCCTTGTTTTGGATAATAAATTAACACCAATACCTATTGTTCCTAGTGAATTAAAATTGGCTGTTGATAAGGAATTTACCGTAAGTACCGTTCAAACTAATCTAACTTCAGCAATTAATCTTTTTCCCAATCCTAATAAAGGATTACTGGTTATTGAATCTTCTAACGCAGCAATTGAAAACATAATGTTATTTAATGCTTATGGAAGAATGGTTTTAGAACAAAAATTGGATAAAGTTGGCTTGCAGGTAGTTGATATCCAACATATACCAAATGGAATGTATTTCGCAAAAATAGAAACAGAATTGGGAATACTAACAAAAAAGATATTTAAATATTCATAACTACCCTAAAATTCTATAACATTTTGTAGTTGCCATTCTTTGAAAATTTGGCATACTTAAAACGCTCAATTTTTAGCAATTTGACAAATCAAAGGCAATGAAAATGGTAATTTTAAAGAAAATCTAGTTCAAATTAACCTAATAATAAATTTACGAATTCTCTGATTTTTTTAGGGTAGTTATGAATTTAAATATGATGATTAAAAACCACGGTAGTGGGTCAAATGTAATGCTACTTCTTATGCAAAAGTCTCAGTAAATACTTGGAATAAAAAAAATCTAGCATTACATTTATAGCACTACCAAAACCACATACAATTGTTTTCAGTTTTCAGAGCAAAAGCCCCCCACTCTTTTACA
>JBGCFJ010000726.1:0-5201 GCA_045106885.1 Saprospiraceae bacterium | reverse complement strand
GAACGACCTTTTAAAGCGATTACCAAACCTGTCGTCATTAGCGAAATTCATCAAACTATCTATCATGTTTTAGGTATTCCTCCTGAGACTAATTATGAAATTGAAAAGCGGCCTTTTTATACAACACCTGATGGGGAAGGGAAAGTATTGAAGGAGATATTGGTTTCTTGAAATAGTAGAAATGAATACTAATAGGAAGATCCTATTGGATTAAATTCATTAATTTATATTTCATTTTTAAACTATCTTTAGTCCACATTAAAAAAATACTAATTGAGTATGCCAACTAGATTTATTTTTTATAACCTACTCCTTTTTTGTGGTTTACTGTTAACAGCCTGCCAATCAGACGTTCCCGAAGAAATCAGTAGTGTTTATTCGGAGTTGCCAGATAAAATAGATTTTAATTTTCATGTCCGTCCTATCCTTTCTGATCGTTGTTATGCTTGTCATGGACCTGATGAAAATGCCAGAGAGGCAAAATATCGACTAGATATAGAAGAGGGTGCTTTCGCTGCGCTACAAAATAGTGATGGCTTTAGCATTGTAGCGGGAAATCCAAAAGAAAGTAGGTTGGTTCATCGAATTCTAAGTGATGAATCAGATTATATGATGCCTCCTCCAACATCCGAAATGAGTTTAACCGCTAGAGAAAAAGCTATTCTTTACAAATGGATTCAACAAGGGGCAGAATGGAAAAAACATTGGGCTTTTATCCCTCCTACGGAGGTCAATCCACCCTCAGTTAGCAATAGCAGTTGGGCACAAAATGAAATAGATAATTTTATCCTAAAAAAACAACAGGAACTCCATATAAAACCTGCAAAACCAGCCAATAAAGAACAGTGGTTGCGCAGAGTAACGTTTGATTTAACAGGTTTGCCACCTACTCCACAAGCCCTTGAGCACTTTAAAAATGATGATAGTGAAAATGCTTTTGAAAAAGTCGTAGATGCTCTTTTGTCATCTAGTGCTTATGGAGAAAGAATGACTTCCGTTTGGCTAGATGTCGCTCGATATGCGGACTCTCATGGCTATCAAGATGACCGCCCTCGAACGGCATGGTCTTGGCGAGATTGGGTCATTAAAGCGTTTAATGAAAATTTGCCCTATGATAAATTCGCAACTTATCAAATAGCAGGCGATTTATTGCCTGATGCCACTTATGAACAAAAATTAGCAACAGGTTTTAATCGAAATCATGCCATCACTCAAGAAGGCGGCATTGTCCAAGAAGAGTATTTGACAGAATATGCGGCTGACCGAGCACAAACCTTTTCGACGGCTTTTTTGGGATTGACTATGGAATGTGCCCGTTGTCATACTCATAAATATGATCCAATTGAACAGAAAGAATATTATTCGCTTTTTGGTTTTTTTAATAATATTTCTGAAAAGGGGCGAATTAGTTACTTTGACGAGGCACCAAGACCGAATATGGCTATGGTTGATCCACTGTTGGATGAGCAGATTGAAGAAGTCAAAAATTGGATTGCTCAAAAGGAAAAGGCTTTAGCAGAAATTGCTGCTAATTCACAAACTGATTTTAAGGCATGGTTAGTCCAAGATTTTAAGGAAAATACAGTAATAGAGGATATAGAGGAGGGATTGATTGCGGATTTTAACTTAAATAATTTAGCACATAACCAATTTGCCAATCAATTAGAGGGACAACCGAATGGCTTGATGAATATTAATTTACCTCCTAATATTCCCCAACCTATTGAAGTCAATACTAAAGATGGTAAAGGTTTATTTTTTAATGGAAAAAACTTTCTGTCTTTAGGGGAAATTGGAGATTTTGAATGGTATGATGCTTTTTCTTTTGGTGGATGGATTAAACATTCGGGGAAGCATCGTAAAAATGCAGGGATTTTTGCTCGTCGGGTCGGAGAACAAAAGCGCCAAGGGTATGATTTGATTTTGACCCCACAAAATCGTTTGCGGGCAAGGCTAATTCACCAATATTATAAAAAAAATCGAGGATCAGCAGTTAACTATGCGATAGATATTCAAGCAAACCCACGAGTTGCTTCCAATCAGTGGCAGCATGTTTTTGTCACTTATGATGGTTCTGGAAAAGCAACAGGCTTAAATATTTACCTGAATGGACAATTGCAAAATAGCCAAATTAAAATGGATAGTTTGCGAGGAAAAACTATTTTGAATGGAAACGATTTCTTAGTGGGTAATTGGAATCATAGAGCTAGAGAACTAGATGATTTATACGGGTTTAAAGGTGGAACTGTTGATGATGTTAAAGTATACAAGCGAGCACTTTCTCCCTTGGAAATCAAACAATTAGCCAATAATAAGCAACTGCCTAACCAAAAAGAATTATACGCTCATTTTTTACAAAAAAAACATCCCTCCTACCGTCAATTACAATTAGAACTAGATAGCTTAAGGGCCATCGACCTTGAAAAACCAAAAGTGATGGTTATGAAGGAAGTCGATACCGTAAAATCTACTTTTGTTTTGAATAGAGGAGCTTATGATGCACCAACAGACCTTGTAGAACGGGAAACCCCAAAAGCTGTATTGGCTTTTTCAACTGATTATCCGAAAAATAGATTAGGATTGGCCCAGTGGTTATTCGATGAAAAACATCCGTTGACCAGTAGGGTAATTGTCAATCGGTATTGGCAACTTATCTTTGGTAGCGGCATAGTTGCCACACCCGAAGATTTTGGAAATCAAGGAGCTTTGCCTACACATCCCGAATTATTGGATTGGTTGGCAGTTTATTTTCGAGAAAATGACTGGGATACCAAAGATTTATTGAAAAAAATGGTCTTATCTGCCGTTTATCGACAAGATGCGAAAATGACGCCAACCTCTAAGGAAAAAGATCCTAGTAATGTATGGTTAAGTCGAGGACCTAGCCAAAAATTAACCGCTGAAATGTTGCGAGATCAGGCTTTGGTTGCCTCCAATTTATATTATGAAAAAGTGGGTGGCAAATGGGTTAAACCTTACCAACCCGCAGGTATTTGGAAAGAATTAGCCAACCAAATTGGGGAAAATAAATACCGCCCAAGTCGAGGTAAAGATTTGTATAGAAGAAGTTTGTATAGTTACTGGAAACGAACGATTCCACCGCCAACTATGCTCACATTCGATGCGTCTGAACGGGCTGTTTGTACGGTTAAAAGGCAACAAACGAGTACGCCTTTACAATCCTTAATTTTATTGAATAATCCGATTTATATCGAGGCTAGTCGGAAAATAGCAGAGCAATTGATGCAGCAAGATTTATCTTTAACAAAAAGATTAGAAATGGCCTTTATTAAAATAATTTCTAGAACACCCAAATCCAATGAAATTCAACTTTTAATGGACTTATACAACGAAGAGTTAAAACGTTTGATTACCCAACCAGAACAAGCTATTAAACTTGTTAATATTGGTGCATCCACTTATGATAAAAAACTAAATGTTAATGAATTAGCTACACTTTCCATCGTCATTAATGCTATTTTAAACTTGGATGAAACGAAGTATAAATGATAATAATTAAGGAAAATTTGTACATTTCACTTTTTACCTTTAGAAAATTAAACCATGACAAAAAATAACTATTTTGAACAATTAAATCGCCGACATTTTCTATCTAAAATGAGCGTCGGTATCGGTTCAATGGCCTTAGGTTCCTTATTGGGTTGCCAATCTGAAACAGTAAAAGCCAACACTTTCAACAATCCACTCTCAGGCGTTTTAAATGGTTCCCATTTTCCTGCAAAGGCTAAAAGAATCATTTATTTGTTCCAAAGTGGCGGCCCTTCTCAGTTGGAATTATTTGACTATAAGCCCTTATTAAGAAAGAGACATGGCGAGGATTTACCAGCCTCTATTCGGATGGGGCAGCGATTAACGGGAATGACGGCGAATCAAGCTACCAAACCAATGGCTGCACCAATTTATGATTTTACACAAAGAGAAAAAAGTGGAGCTTGGGTTAGCGATTTAATGCCACATACGGCTAAAATTGCGGATGATTTATGCTGGATAAAAACGATGCATACCGAGGCGATTAACCATGACCCTGCCATTACCTTTTTTCAAACGGGTTCTCAGCAACCCGGCCGACCGTCCATGGGTTCTTGGTTGAGTTATGGTTTAGGAAGTTCCAATGAAAATTTACCCAATTTTGTGGTCTTATTATCTAGAGGAGCGCAGCGTCCACAACCAATTTATTCTCGATTATGGGGCAATGGTTTTTTAGCCTCTCTACACCAAGGAACACAGTTCAGATCGGGAAAAGATCCAGTCTTATATCTGCAAAACCCAGAAGGAATCACTCAGGCATCTCGTCGAAATGTTTTAGACCAATTGGCTAAAATGAATGAATTGCGAATGCAAGAATTTGGAGACCCAGAAGTTCATTCTAGAATTGCCCAATATGAAATGGCCTATCGAATGCAAACTTCTATTCCTGAAACCATGGATTTATCAGATGAACCGGATGAGGTTTTTGAATTATACGGAGAATCTGCGAGAAAACCAGGTACTTATGCCGCTAATTGTCTATTGGCTAGACGATTAGCCGAAAGAGATGTTCGATTTATTCAACTCTATCATCTGGGCTGGGATCAGCATTCTGACTTGCCGAGAGAGATTGAATCTCAATGTCGAGATACCGACCAAGCCTCTGCGGCTTTAGTTACAGATTTGAAAAGACGAGGTTTGTTGGAAGACACTTTAGTGGTTTGGGGTGGCGAATTTGGCAGAACTAATTATAGCCAAGGAAAATTAACAGCCACTAATTATGGTAGAGATCACCACCCTCGTTGCTTTACTATTTGGATGGCAGGAGCAGGAATAAAGGCGGGTTTAACTTATGGAGAAACGGATGAATTTGGTTATAATATAGCAAAAAACCCAGTACATGTCCATGATTTTCAGGCTACTTTATTGCATTTAATGGGAATTGATCACGAAAAATTAACTTTTAAGCATCAAGGTAGGCGATTTCGCTTGACGGATGTACATGGAAATTTAGTAAAGGGGATTTTAGCTTAAACCCACTCATACGGAACTGGGAGATATTGTCGGACGCTGCATTAGATATATTCCGATTTCCCCTCCTACAACGACCATGCTTTCCCACCTGTCGCTTGCGCTAAATCAACACATCCCTTCTGTTCGCCTGGAAGTGGTGCATAAGCCATCACCTCCTCCCCTATATATTCCGTCATTTT
>JBGCFJ010000725.1:0-6347 GCA_045106885.1 Saprospiraceae bacterium | reverse complement strand
GTGTTCAAATATATCTTTCGGAAAACTGAAATTTCCTATACCTCATAAGTGGTAACGACAAAAATAATCAAGGGTTCGTCTCCCGTATTTTCAATAGCGTGTAAAGCCATTCCTTTTATACTCGTAATATTTCCTTTTGTTAGGGAATATTTTTTAGGTTCACTTTTTCCATCTGTTTTCTCAAAATACATGCCTTCTCCATGCATGACAATGTATAATTCCTGTTCTTTCCGTGTACCATGCGTATGAAAACCACAACTATCTGCACTGGTTGGCAATATCATATAAGCACCTATTCTATTATTGACCAATTCTTCGGGTTGGAAAAGTTGTAAGAGGTAAACTATCCCCGTTCCACCATACATTTTTTCTCGTTTATCGTATCGAGCTGCCTTTCTTGCAGGTGTTCCCAAATGAAAAACGGTTGGATGAATATAAGGGGCAACCAGTTCGTCTAAGGCTAATTTTTCTGCTGTGGTCATGATAGTTTTACTCATTGCTCATTGCTACTAAAAAGAAAAGGGCGATTGAATTAATAAAGCATTTTTATTACTTTTTCAATCTCTTCTATACATAAAGAAAAATTGGTGGTCTGGTTGAATTTGGTAGGAAGGGTGCAAAAATGCAGATTTTTTGTTAAAAATAACAGGGATAGCGTAATAATTGTAAATCAACTTTTGTAAAAATAAATAATAAAGCATTTAATCCATTAAATAATTTGCCGTTTGTTTCTATATTGCAAACATTATTGGGTTGACCTTCATTTATAGGTAATTTTCAATATAAATAGACTTTATTCTAAAAGGCATAGTGCCTCCAAAAATTATAGTTCTGGAAGCACTCTCCACACAATTTATTTTAGAATAACTACTAATCAGTAAAACCAAAATAATATGTCTGCCGAATTACAGACTGCACTCCTGCTTTTAGTAGTTGGGATGATTACTGTCTTTATCATCCTATCTCTAGTCGTCTTGACTGGTCGTACCCTTATCTGGGTAGTTAATAAATATTTCTCTCCTGAAGAAAAAATAACTTACGAATATAAAGTTCCTTTTGTAGAAGACGATGTCATTTATAAAAAGAAATTAGCTGCCATTGCCGCTGCTGTAGAAATAGCTACTAGAGGAAAAGGAAAGATTATTAAAATTGAAAAAATGTAAATCAATAGGCCGTTTCAAGTAGCCAATTTATAGCGCTACTATTGGCTAATATTCAACCAAACATGAATTGACAGGTATCATTTTTTACGAAAAGACACTTGGAGGTCTTGAAGACACTCCAAGGTCAAGAGGCAAAAACCTTGGAGCGTCTCCAAGACCTCCAAGCGTTTGAACCAAATAACCCGTCATTTCAAACTTGGTCGAACATTAATGACTAATCAACTAATGACCACAACATGGGTAAACAAATCAAATTAAGTTTAGTCTATAGAGAGATGTGGCAATCTTCTGGTAAATATCTGCCTAGGGTTGACCAATTAGTCCGTGTAGCACAGCCGATAGTCGATATGGGCGTATTTTCTAGAATAGAAACGAACGGTGGAGGCTTTGAACAGATTTGTTTGCTATATGGAGAAAATCCAAACAAAGCGGTACGAGAATGGACTACCCCGTTTAATAAAGCAGGGATTCAAACGCACATGTTGGAAAGAGGCTTAAATGGAATTCGAATGAGTCCAGTCCCTTCGGATGTGCGAGAATTGATGTTCAAACTAAAGAAAAAACAAGGGACAGATATTGCTCGTTCTTTTGATGGCTTGAATCATGCGCCTAATCTGCAAAAATCTTTTGAGTATGCCAGAGCAGGTGGAATGATTGCCCAAGGCTGTTTATGTATTACCTTTTCTCCCATCCATACCGTGGATTATTATATCAAATTAGCTGATACTTTGATTGATTATGGAGCAGAGGAAATTTGTATCAAAGATATGGCAGGAATTGGCCGTCCTGTTTCTGTTGGTAAAATGATAAAGGGCATTAAAGACCGACATCCGAATACCGTCGTGCAATATCATGGGCATTCCACTCCAGGGTTTTCAGTAGCGACTTCTTTGGAAGCAGCAAGGGCGGGTGCAGATTATATTGATGTAGGCATGGAGCCATTGAGTTATGGAACAGGACATGCAGATTTATTGACCATCCATGAAATGCTGCGAGATGCTGGATTTAGTTTGCCAGATATTAATATGGATGCCTACATGGAAGTCCGTAGTTTAACACAAGAATTTATCGACGATTTCTTAGGTTATTATATCAATCAGCGAAACCGAAAAATGAATCCCTTATTGATTGGTCCTGGTTTACCCGGGGGTATGATGGGCAGTTTGATGGCTGATTTGGAAAATAACTTAAAGAGCTTGAATAAATGGAAAACTAAGAAAGGACAACCTTTAGTGTCTCAAGAAGAATTATTAATCAAATTATTTGATGAAGTAAAATATACTTGGCCTCGATTTGGCTATCCGCCACTCGTAACACCTTATAGTCAATACGTAAAAAATGCTTCTTTGATGAATGTCGTGCAGATGGAAAAAGGCAAAAAGCGTTTTTCTATGATTGACGAAAATACTTGGGGCATGTTGATGGGCAAATCTGGTAAATTACCTGGTCCAATCGGAGCAGAATTGCAAGCGATGGCAGACGCCGAAGGCCGAGAAAAATTTGTCGGCAATCCACAAGATTTATATCCAAATGAATTGGATAAGTTCCGTCAGCAAATGGCAGAAAAAGGTTGGGAAACAGGGCAAGATGACGAAGAGTTATTTGAATTTGCCATGCACCCACCTCAATACGAAGACTATAAATCGGGTAAAGCTAAAGAGCAAGTTAATGCAGATTTGGCAAAACGAAACGCAGCGGCCAATCAAAGTACCGCAGCAAGTACAACGCCTGTAGCAGTTCCAGTTGCCACTAGTTCGGCAGCAACTCCTCCTCCTAAATCTATGTGGATTGATGTAGATGGCGAGCGATTTAAGGTGTCGGTTAGTTATGGGGAGGAAGCAGATAAATCGACAACATCCCCCTTATCCCCTTCAAAGGGGGAAACCACCACG
This sequence comes from Saprospiraceae bacterium, assembly GCA_045106885.1. Classification (GTDB taxonomy): domain Bacteria; phylum Bacteroidota; class Bacteroidia; order Chitinophagales; family Saprospiraceae; genus JAFMDF01. The sequence continues at coordinate 3,292 of JBGCFJ010000725.1, read as the reverse complement.
CCAACTCCTGTGCAGAAAACAGCAACAGGCGGCCCAATGATTAATGTAGAATCGCCACTAGAAGGGAAGTTTTTCCTAACTAAAAGTTCTTCTGACAAAGCGGTTAAAGTTGGCGACAAAGTGAAAGAAGGCGATACGATTTATTATGTAGAATCCATGAAGGTCATCAATGCCGTCAAAGCAGAAGATAGTGGAGAAATTGTAGAAATATTAGTCAATCATGGCGATGATATTGAAGAAGATGATGTGGTAATGCGTTTAAAATGATGAACGATAAATGATGAATGATGAATGATGAATTCGGGGATATTGAGAATTTTTCGTCTTTTTCAAAAAATTCATTTCTAAATAAATAAATCATCCATTTACAAATTTAAATGATGAACGATAAATGATGAATTCGATGGTATTGGGAATTTTTATCTTTTTTCAGAAAAACTATTTTAAATAGATAAATCATCCATTTACAAATTTAAATGATGAACGATAAACGATGAATGATGAATTCGATGGTATTGGGAATTTTTATCTTTTTTCAGAAAAACTATTTTAAATAGATAAACCATCCTTTTACAACGAATTTATAGTTCATCATTCATAGTTCATCGTTAGTAAAAAATCCTGTCATCCTGTATGGAGATACTAAATAAATTATACGAAATGACCGCCTTGGGAGAAATGGCTACTGCTCCTGGTAGTATTTTAATGCTGGTCATTGCTTTGTTTTTGTTATACTTGGGCATTGCCAAACGCTTTGAACCATTGCTGTTAGTGCCTATTGCTTTTGGGGTCTTTTTAGCAAATTTCCCTGGTGGAAATATGGCAGTTACGACCGTAGCAGAAGCGCCAGGTATTAACCATAAAACCATCATCGAAATTGCAAAAGACCACGGCATTATGAATATGCTGTATTATATGTTGATTAAGACGGGCTTATTGCCCCCATTGATATTTATGGGCGTTGGTGCAATGACTGATTTTGGGCCAATGTTACGGAATTTACGGTTAGCTTTTTTTGGTGCTGCAGCACAAATAGGTATTTTCTCTGTGCTATTTGCAGCCGTTTTAATGGGATTCACTTTAAAAGAAGCAGCAGCTTTGGGAATTATTGGTGGTGCAGATGGACCGACGGCTATTTATACCTCTATTATTTTAGCACCGCATTTATTAGGCCCAATTGCTATTGCGGCTTATTCTTATATGGCTTTAGTGCCAGTGATTATTCCATTTGTGGTCAAATTATTGATGAATGAACGAGAACTAAAAATCAATATGAAAGCACAGGAGAAATTATATCCTAGCAAAACGAAAATCAAAAATTTACGGACAGTTAAAATTATATTTCCCATTGCTTTAGGGTTAATTGTTTCTATCCTTGTTCCTTCTTCTGTCCCCTTAGTTGGAATGTTGTTATTTGGTAATTTGATTAAGGAAGTCGGAAGTGATACCAATCGTTTATTTAAAGCAGCTTCGGATACAATTATGAATGCGGCAACTATTTTTTTAGGGTTGACTGTTGGGGCTACGATGACTTCTAGTTCTTTTTTGAATAGTCAAACTTTAATGATTGTGGTTGGTGGATTTATTGCTTTTGCTATCTCTATTGCAGGTGGCATTATGGCTGCTAAATGCTATAATCTGTTTGCCAAAAAGAAGATTAATCCATTGATTGGGGCAACTGGTTTGAGTGCAGTGCCTATGGCTTCCAGAGTGGCAAATGAAATTGCTTTGAAATATGACCCCAAAAATCATTTATTGCAATATGCGATGAGTAGTAATATTTCGGGGGTGATTGGGTCGGCGGTGGCTGCTGGGGTTTTGATTTCGTTTTTATCGTAAATTATAAAATTCCTCTCTTTTTCAAATAATTAGTTATAAGTACCAATACAGCATTAGAAGCAATTGCGGTCATAAATTGGTTATTTTTATAAAAATAGTATTTTTAGCAAAGAAGTACAATTTTTCTGATTGTAACAGATTGCGGTGATTCATCCAATTAACCCCTTTAGGGGTTTTATGTCGGTAGCATATTTGGGGCTATTCTGATTTTACTGTGCCTTTGGAATTGATGGGTGGGTCATACCCGCATGAAGAGGTGTCTCGTAATCCAAAAGCTACTAAAATCCAAAAGGGGATTTTTTATAGTCCCAATAATGAGTTTTTTGCTTTTGATATTCTATTAAATCGAACGGATTTTTTATCCGTTACGGAAGCAAATCAACTGTTTGAAACAGCAGGGCTTTTACACGCTAAAACCATTTTTAAAGGGCCAATTACGGAATGTTTGGCGCATCCTAACGATTTCCATTCAACGGTTCCTGCAGATTTAGGGCTACCTGAAATTACGCCTAATATTATTGAAGGGGTGGTTATTCGTCCCGTTCAACCTCGTTTTTTTAATAATGGAACACGGGTTATTTTAAAGAACAAAAATGAAAAATGGTCAGAGCGAATTAAGTTGGATAAAACGCTGAAACCTTCGGTTATTTATTCTGAAAAGGTACTGCAATTACAAGAGGTCACTAAAACTTATGCTACTGAGAATCGCTTAAGTAATGTCCTGAGTAAAGTTGGAGAAGTGACAACCAAAGACTTTGGAAAAATTTTGGGAATGTTTAACAAGGATATTCTAGAAGATTTTCAAAAGGATTATCAGGAGGTTTTGGCTACCTTGGAAAAAAAGGAGCAAAAGTCTATTAATAAATCTTTGGGTGGAGTTACGACTAAGTTGGTTCGGAAGCGGTTGGTTACAGGATGACAGGTTTCAACTCCGTAACTTGTCCCGTATTTTCAATCGGGATTTTAATCGGAGATTTTGCAAGATTAACAGGATTACACTAACTAGCGGTTATTTCATATAAGCAGGAAAACAAAATTAATTTAAAACTGTCTGTCTAGGCGCTTACACAAAATTTAAAACCAACAAATTGTCGATATTTTAAAATGTCGATAATTGTTAATCTCAAATTCAACTTCAACCTCAAATTCCCGCCGAAGGTGGTTTAAAATTGAAAATTGAAAATTAAATTTTACTTAGATAAGTACCAACTCATAATTAGATTAAAATTTCAGGGAGGTTATTTTTTCGATAGTTTTCTTCAAAAAATCAAGTCATAGCACCGCTACGGGTTTATTTTTTGAAGGAAAATAGCGGGAAAAGAATCCGCTGAAAATTAATAGTAATTGTGTGTTGGTACTTATTCGTAAGAACTTAAAAATAACTAACTGAGAAGTTGTTATTTTTTATTAAAATTAGCACAAAATTAAACTAAGCTCATCAAAACTCTGTGTT
>JBGCFJ010000724.1:0-4557 GCA_045106885.1 Saprospiraceae bacterium | reverse complement strand
GTATTGGGCCAGTATGTGATACCATGTGTTCTGACCATTCCTTCGATAGATACAGAACTAGTTGGCATAGCTGTACCAGACATCGCAAAGAAGTTTTCGTAAGTTACTAATCTATCAGAGTTATCTTCGATAGCATATAACGTTTCGCCATAAGCGTGAATCCCCCAAAGATTAATAGTTGCATCTAATGACCGCTGGTAAGTAATGTTACTGCCGTCAATGGTGTAGATGTGAAATTTGTTACCACCATTATCATCTGTTGCATCTTGTGCAACTACTAAACGGTTACCACTCACTGCGATTTCCCGACCATTCATAAAGTCAGAAGAAGAAGTACCAGACACAGTTGGCATTCCATTCGCACTTAATGTAGCTAAGACATTATCATAAGCATTGATGACGTTACCACTTCTATTTAATTGGTACAATCGGTCTGCTGCCTTATCATAGTGAATACCATCTGCATCCATTCCTGCACCTGCGAAAGACGCAGTTGCAATCATATTATCTTCAGAAATTCCCAAAGTAGTTATTTGTCCAGTTGTGTTAGAAGAAGCAAATATTTGTGCTGCTGTAGTATTAACAAAATCAGGATTGTTCACGATAACGGTACCTGAACATTCGCCTGTTCCACTATGTGGCTGCGCTACATAAGGGAATCCACCTGTGAATGCTTTATCATTTGTTTCAACTCCAGTTGTATAAGTCAATACATTTAATAAATCTTGAGTCACTGGACTTGGAGAAGTCATAGGGTCATAATCATCATACCATAAACCAATAGCTGCTAAAACTGCACCACCTACTGTTTGTAATTCAATTCTAGTTACATCATCTTCTAATCTTCTACCATTAGGGAAACCATCCATATTTGGAATGAATTCTAAATCAGCTGTTGTATTAAATGGGGCAACCGTTAACCCAATTGCTGCTGCTTGTATCAAACCTAAAGAACTGAAGTTAGGGTCATTTCTAGGAGTGACAGGTACTGCCATATTCAATCGTAACATATCTCCACCGTTTGGTAAGAAGTTATTGATAAAAGGCTTTCCTGCTGCTAATGGGTTACCTGCTTTTCCTGTTGCCAATTGATAAGGAATCGCATTGGGTACACCTGTATGAAATGCTGGCCATAAATCCACAGAACGTGGCTTTCCCGGAGCTGGCAATAATAGCGTACCAAATACTGCATCATCTAAAGCAGTTCCTGCTACTGCATCTGAACCTTTTAAACCATATAATCCATCTGCACCATTGGTGAAATCAAATGCACCCAATGAATTTGTTTGAATTCTTAATGCCGCCAAAGAAGGAATTGCACCACCAAATTGGTCATCATCCATATACAATGCCAATTCTGGGTTGAAGAAATATTCATCTAAAGTAGTTTCAGAAATTTCATCATAAGGAGAAATAGCATTCCAAAAATCTTTTTGTCCAACTGGAATAACTGCTTCATTTGTCAAAGGCATTCCTAATCTAGAAACTTGTACAAAATCTCCTGAGTGAACTGGGTCACCCGTTGCAGAGAATACGGTCATCATTGGACGAGAAGCAGATGCCCATACACCAATGGTATAATCTCCATCTAAAATATTAGCTGGGGTGTTTGTACCTGTTTTTGATAAAGTAGATATAGGTACTTGGATAGCTAAGGTATGTACATTCATACAAGCTAAATCATCTCTAGACATCCCATTTTGACGCGGCGCATCTCCTAAGTCAAAAATACCACCTAAGTCTACAAAAAATGGGTCATCAGAAGGACCAGCATATACTCTTTCGCCAGATGCCGCCGTAATGATAGCTCCATTAAATAGAGCATCATAAGTCGTATTCAATCCAGCACCACCTGTGATAGAACGCGTTCCAATATTATTTGGAGGAACAATGCCATTTTCTACGATTACTTCTATTCCAGCAGCCGTAATCTTCTCTAATTTATAAGTGGTCTTTAAATTTTGCTTACCCAAACGAATGTTAAAAAATGTTGTTGGGTCTTCATTTATTTGTGTAAAAGTGAAACGGTAAGTGATGTCATCACCTGGAGTAGATGCATCATTATCAACGTGAATTTCATATCGTACACTTGGGTCAAAGTTGTAATAATTTGGCCCACCATGTGGTAATTGCATCGGAATATACGTTGCAATTAAAGTAATCATATCCGGATTATCAGGACTACGGAACGCATATAAATCTACATTATCCGCAGTTGGGTCATCGGCGATTAAAGGCGCCTCTCTGTGACTTGATGCCATTAGGCTGATTGCTAACATCGGTAACATTACCGCAAGCAATATATATTTTGTAAAGAAATTATTTTTCATCTTTATATTTTTGATAATTCAAAAATCTGGAATTGCCAAACTTTTAAATTTTTAATTTTTGATTTTAAATTTTAGATTAAATTACTTAGGACTTACATCCGTTCCTCTCCAAGGACTAGCTACATAAGGGAAAGAAGACTTAAAAGGCTTGTCGTTGGTTTCAACACCAGTAGAGTAAGTCAATACATTTATCAAATCTTGAGAAACAGGATTTGTACCATCGAAATCATCATACCACAAACCAATCGCTGCTAATACTGCACCACCTACTGTTTGTAATTCAATTCTAGTCACATCATCTTCTAATCTTCTACCATTTGGAAAACCATCCATATTAGGAATGAATTCTAAATCCGCCGTTGTGTTAAAAGGTGCTACGGTTAAACCAATTGCTGCTGCTTGAATTAATCCTAAAGAACTAAAGTTAGCATCATCTCTTGGTGTGACAGGTACGGCCATGTTCAATCGCAACATATCGCCACCATTAGGTAAAAAGTTATTGGCAAAAGGCTTACCTGCTGCTAATGGGTTACCTTCTTTTCCTGTTGCCAAGTGGTAAGGAATCACGTTAGGTACACCTGTATGAAATGCTGGCCATAAATCCACAGAACGTGGCTTACCTGCATCTGGTAATAATAAAGTACCAAATACTGCATCATCCAAAGCGGTTCCTGCTAAAGCATCAGCCCCTTTTAATCCAAATAATCCATCTCCACCATTTGAGAAATCATAAGCACCCAAAGAATTTTTTTGGATTCTTAAAGGACCAAAAGCAGGGACTGCACCACCAAATTGGTCGTCGTCCATATATAAAGCCAATTCTGGATTGTAAAAATATTCGTAGAAATCGCTTTCACCCTCATAAGGTGTTTGTCTGTTCCACTTATCTTTCATACCGACAGGAATAACTGCTTCGTTGGTTAATGGCATACCGATTCTTGAAACTTGAATCCAGTCTCCATCAACAGAAGGAGCTGAACCATCTGTATTAAACGTTCTCATAGCAGGGCGACTTGCTGAAGCCCATACACCACTCGTGTCATCTCCATCTACACTGGTCGCAGGAGTTGCTGCTGCGCCTGATTCTAATAAGGTCGTAATCGGTATTTGGATGGCTATTGAATGTACGTTTAATTGACCTAAACCATCTCTTGCTGCTTCTCCTTGTCTTGGCGCATTTCCTAAATCGAAAATACCACCTAAGTCTACAAAGAAAGGGTCATCTGCTGGTCCAGCGAATACTTTTTCGCCAGTAGTTGCAGTTGTGATTGCATCCGAAATTAAATCTTCATAGCTAGCTGCTCCCAAACCAACACCTGATTCGATAGAACGTGGTCCGATATCGTTTGGTGGTACAATTCCACCTGTAACGATGGTCATAAATGGTCCACCGCCCATACTTCTTTCTAAAGTATAAGTCGTTTTAAGGTTTTGTTGGCCTAAACGAATATTGAAAAAAGTAGTAGGGTCTTGGTTTTCACGAGTAAACGTAAAACGGTAAGTTACATCATCGCCTGCTGTTGTCACATCATTGTCAATGTGAATCTCGTAGCGGATATTTTCTCCGAACGTAAAGTAATTAGGTCCTCCAAACGGTAATTGCCCAGGAATATAATTGGCAATAATCGTAATAGTATTCGGGTCATCAGGACTACGGAAAGCGTATAAATCAGTATTATCTGCTAAAGGGTCATTAGCAATCAATGGAGCTTCTCGGTGACTAGATGCCTGTGCAACAAACACAGTACAAAACAGTCCCATAAGCATTGAAAAAAGGTGCTTTTTTGAAAAAAGCGTTGGGTTCAAATTTTTCATGAATAAAGTTTTAAAGAATTTAGGTATTACAAATTGGACAAAAAATGGCCTCAAGAAAAAAGTGCATTAACTTTTTTCTTTATTGATAACAATAAAAGAACAGGCTGATGGCTATCTGCAGTAGCTTATCAGAATACTGATTTCTTTTTTGTTAGCTTAAAAAATCTGTTTATAGAAATTGTATCTAGAGTTTACTAGAAGGCTATTTTTACTAGAACCTTATAGGTAACTAAAGATTTTTAAAGAAGCTTTTTCTTTTAAAAAAAGCGCTGTTTTTTTAATGAGGCTGGATTTGTACTGCTCTAAAAAGGAAGACTTGGCTATTTGTTCAATTAAATATTATTTTTTTTAAACTATTTTTAAAAATTGATTCCTGTACCTCAAATTAATATTGTCTAATGTTTTAAGTGGC
>JBGCFJ010000723.1:0-6599 GCA_045106885.1 Saprospiraceae bacterium | reverse complement strand
TGTATTAAAAAAAAAAAAAAAAAATCATGCTTTATTCGAGGATTATTTAGCTAAAGCAAGCGATACAACTTATGTTGAAATTCTGAAAGCTGCTTATGCTGATATGAATAAACGACCTGTCCAAAAAGTGATAGATTCAACTACTTTACAGTTTCCTATTAGTCCTGTTTTGGCTGAAAAAGACTCTGCTAAACAAATTGTTAACCTGTTGAAAATAATTACTACTCAAACAGCTAATAATTTAATTCAAAAAAAGGAGAAAGTTGAAAAAAAGAAGGCGGTTAAAAAACAGGTAGAAAAAATTATTATTAAGTCTCCCGATTTTAGTAAATACGCTCGAATTACATCTATAGAAGGTAAGATAAATAGGACAACATCAAGTCGCCCAGAAATTATTATCAATACCAATCCTTTATTGCGAGAAGAAACTTCTTTTCTCTTTCCGAATCAGGAAGGTAGAGATTTTCATTTTGATATTCCATTAAAATCTAGTACCACTGCGACGATTAAATTAGGAAAACAGGGTATAGATTTATATCTCCAACCAGCTTATAATTTAAAAATAGCAATCAACGGTAGTGATTTGTATCGGGATTTATCTTTTTCTGGTAAAGGAAGTGACATTAACAACTATCTGGTGACTGCTGCTAGATTATTTAAGCATACGGCAGTAGAGCTAGAAGCAAATATTAGGTATGCTGAACCAAACGCTTTTAAAGCTTTTTTGAATAAGGTAAGATTGGATAAATTGCAATTTTTAAGAACTTATTTAGAAAGCCATACCCTGTCTGAGGAAGTAGTGAAATATGCACATGCGGATATTAATTATTGGTTTGCTTTTAATTTAATGAATTATCCTTACGAGCATCCTATTTTTCAAAATCAGCCTGCACCGATGCCCCTACCACCCAATTATTACGATTTTATGGATGGCGTGGTTTTAAATAATGCTGGTGCATTGCCTAATAAATATTACATCTATTACTTGCAAGACCATTTGAGTTATCAAGCGGCAAAACCAGAAAATAAAGGCAAATCTAGATTTGAATTGGCGGATAAATACCTGAGAGGAAAACCGCTCTTTTTCTATAAAGCACTACAGCATTCTGTAAATGTAAAACGGTTGAATAATGCTAAAGCAGAACGAATGGCTTATGATTTTATCAATAATTGCCCTTACCAATTATATGGTGAATTTGTTAAATTGGCTTATCATGAGAGTAGAGGGATTGTCAAAGGAATGGATGCACCCGATTTCGAGCTGGTGGATGCGGACGGTAAAAGCGTTAAATTATCTGATTATAAAGGGAAAGTTGTTTTTCTTGACTTCTGGGCAACTTGGTGTAAACCCTGTCTGCGATTAGTACCTGCTCATCAAAAATTACAGCATCAATTTGAAAATGATAATGTGGTCTTTTTATATATCTCCACAGATAGGAATGCAACCAACTGGAGAAATTATGTCAGAAAAGGAACGTTTCCTGGTAAACATTTATTAGGCACCACCAAGATGACAGAACAATATAAAGTTGAAACCCTCCCATATAGTTTATTAATTGATACCGAAGGCAAAATTGTCTGGCATCACACAGGTGGTTTTAGTGTAGAACGAACTACTCAACGGATTCTGGAATTGCTACAATAAAAATTCACTTGCCTTTTTAAACTATTTAATCTAAATTCCCGTAATTCTATCAGATTTTAAAAATTAATCCGATATAAGTCGAAATTGATATTTAACAAACTATGTAGCTTATCAGGCTAATTCCGTACAAGATACCGTTAAAGGTTTTTTGTATGTAGATTACAAGCACTTGATTTTTATCGTTGGAACTTTTTTTATACCAAATAATTTAAAATTATCAGATACGTACATCATCAGCCAGCTAAGCTACCTACTACTAATGAGAAATGTATGCGTGCTCGATTTTATCCCTTTTTCATTTTTACCTTCCTTTTAATCCTACCTATTACTGGTAGTTCTCAAAAACAGTTATCTGCTATTCAACAAAAAGAATTTCTAAATGCTTTTCAAGAGGGAGATGAGTTTTTGGCTAGAAAGAAATATGCGAAAGCAAAAAAATCCTTTGAAAAAGCTATTGCTATCAAGCCTCAAACGGCCGCTGTTTATCGACGTCTAGGAATTGTACATGAATTACTTAAAGAGTATAGACTAGCGGCTGATTATTTTGAAACTGCGCTAGAAATTAACCCTAAAATGTCGAGGGCTTTGTATTTTCAGTCGGGTGAGATGTTGATGAAAGTAGAAAATTATGCAAAAGCTAAAGAACGACTAAAAGAATATGAAAACTTTCAGAAAATCCCTGCAACGTCTTTTGAAAACGGAGAAACAGAGTTAAGTACAGAAACTTATTACAACACTTTACTCAAAACCTATTTGGCGAATTGCATTTTTGCGGCCCATAAAACAGATTTTGTTAATGTGGAAATCAAAAACTTAGGACCTAAAATAAATTCTGACTTAGACGACCTTTTTCCTTACATTGCTAATAACGAAAGTTGGATGTTTTATACTCGAAATGTTCCGTTTTATGGTGGAGAAGACCAACTAATGTATAGTACTGCGGAAGGTGGAGGATGGGCAAAAAGCAAAACTTTATTAGACAAAAAGATGCGAGAGGAATTTAATCAAGGAATGGGGAAAATTAGTAGGGATGAAAAAGTGATGTTTTTTCCAGTATATGATAGGGCAGACGAAAGTAACGACTGTAATATAATGAAAGCAAATATGCATCGGGATGCAATTTTGGATATTAATAAATTGGGAGAAGCGGTCAATTCTCCCCATTGGGAAAGCCAACCGACGGTTAATTGCGAAGGAAAATCTTTATATTTTGTGAGTGATAGACCAGGAGGATTTGGTGGTAGGGATATATGGGTGAGTCATTTACAAGAAAATGGGGAATGGACAAATGCCGTGAATTTAGGGCCAGAAATTAATACAGAAATGGATGAAGAGTCCCCTTTTATTGCGGACGATAATCTTACTTTGTTTTTTGCCTCCAACGGACATCCAGGTTTTGGGGAAACCGATATTTTTTATGCTAGATTTAGTGAAAATGGAGGGTGGGGAACCCCTCAAAATATGGGGAAACCAGTGAATTCTTCAGATGATGAACTCAGTTTCTTTATGACGGCTAAAGGAGATAAAGGTTATATTGCTTCCAATCGAGAAGGCGGGTATGGCAATTTTGATATTTACGAATTTAAAATGCCTGCAAAAAAAGATTTCGAAGAAATTGCTTATATCAAAGGGCGAGTAATGGATGCAGTTACTAAAGAACCAATAGAATCTGTTGTTTATGTCGGAGACAAAGGAAATTATCCTACTGATGAAGCAGGCAACTTTTTTGTTTGCCATCCCTCTCTTAGTCAATTGAAGGTATTAGTTTCAGAAAGGAAATATTATGATTTTGACGAAGCTTTTGTATTAGACAGTTGGAATTCGGAAGGATTTGTGGAAATTGATATATATTTGCGCCCGCTAAGCGACCCTTTGAATTTGGAGACTTTACAAGCAAAAGTAATTCCAGAATCAGCATCTAAAACCCCTGAAAAAATTGAGGTAGCTCCTGTTAAAGTTACAAAAAGTACCTTGCCAACAGAGAAACTTTATGCTACCTCAGATGTTTATTTCTATTTTGATGATTTTTCATTGACTCAGGAGGCTAGATATAATATGGACCGCTTAATTGAAGATTTGGATAAAGACCAATTAGCCCTAATTATTATAGAAGGATTTGCAGACCAAATAGGAACAGATGATTATAATTTAAGGCTATCAGAGAAGCGGGCAATAGAGGTGGCAGACTATTTCAAATCTAAAGGTTATACGAATTTGAAAATTAAATATAAAGGGTACGGAGAAACAAGAAACTCTTTTATTTATTCAAGAAATAGGAAAGTAGAAATACATGTTTATTATAAAATTTAGAGTAGTAAGCGATTAATTCTAAAACTATTATAGCTTACTATTTTTTCTAGTATCAAAAATGAGAGAATGACTAGATGATGAAATGAGTAAATATTAGACGAAGCACTAAAAAATGGAAATTTATTGCTGAATTTATCTAAGATTTAATCATTATTCATTTTCTCATATACTCATTTCATTGTAGAATACCTAATCATTCAATACCAACATTATGTCAAACGCCATCTTTCAGGTGCCTGTACCTACCAATGAGAAAGTACTTTCTTATAAACCTGGGTCGCAGGAGAAAAAAGAAGTAAAAGCAGCCCTAAAAAAAATGAAGTCAAAGGAAATTGATATTCCAATGACGATAAATGGGAAAAAGGTTAAAACTAAAAACCGTATTTCAATGCATCCGCCTCATGAGCGGGCTCATACCCTTGGTTATTTTCATCAAGGAAATAAGAAGCATGTTAAAGCAGCTATAGATGCTGCTTTGTCAGCAAAAGAAGCATGGGAAAATATGCCTTGGCAAGACCGTGCAGCTATTTTTCTAAGAGCTGCGGATTTATTAGCAGGGCCGTTTCGAGCTAAAATGAATGCGGCTACGATGTTGGCGCAATCAAAAAATGTATTTCAAGCGGAAATTGATGCAGTAGCAGAATTTTGTGATTTTTTACGATTTAATGTACAGTATATGACGGATATATACCAACAACAACCGATGAGTGTTGATGGGATATGGAATCGTTTAGAATATAGACCTTTAGAAGGTTTTGTTTTTGCTATTACCCCTTTTAATTTCACTTCTATTGCAGGAAATTTATGTGCCGCTCCTGCCTTAATGGGGAATACGATTGTTTGGAAACCAGCAGATAGTCAGATTTATTCTGCGGCAGTCGTTATGGAAGTTTTTGAAGCAGCAGGTTTGCCACCAGGCGTAGTGAATTTAATTTTTGCAGATGGTCCAGCTGCAGGAGAAGTTATTTTTAATCACCCTGATTTTGCAGGACTTCATTTTACAGGAAGTACGAAAGTATTTCAAACATTATGGCAAACGATTGGAAATAATATTGCCAATTATAGAACTTACCCAAGAATAGTAGGAGAAACTGGAGGAAAAGATTTTGTAGTTGCCCACGCATCAGCAGACCCTAAACAGGTAGCAACGGCTTTATCTAGAGGAGCTTTTGAATTTCAAGGACAAAAATGTTCTGCGGCAAGTAGGGCTTATATCCCTAAAAGTATTTGGAAGGCGGTCAAGAAGCATTTACTAGCTGATTTAGCTAATTTTAAGATGGGGAATCCTGAAAATTTCACTAATTTTATTAATGCGGTTATTGATGAACGTTCTTTTGATAAAATTAGCGACTATATAGCGCGTGTGAAAAAAGATAAAGATGCGACGATTATTGCAGGAGGAAAATGTGATAAATCTGAAGGTTATTTTATTGAACCAACCGTGATTATTACGGAAAATGACCAATATTTAACCCTTTGTGAAGAAATTTTCGGTCCAGTGCTAACAATTTTTGTCTATAATGATGAAAATTACGAAAAAATGCTTAATATTGTGGATAGTACCTCCCCTTATGCACTAACAGGTGCTATTTTTTCCAACGACCGATACGCAACTTTAAAAGCGAACAAATTACTTAAGCATGCAGCTGGTAATTTTTATATTAATGATAAACCTACTGGAGCAGTGGTTGGGCAACAGCCCTTTGGAGGTGCGAGAGCATCAGGAACGAACGATAAAGCAGGTTCAATATTAAATTTATATCGGTGGGTTTCCCCACGTACCATAAAAGAAAATTTCAATCCTCCGATGGATTATCGTTATCCATTCTTAGAGGCAAAGTAACAGTTTTTATTAAATTAAGGTGAGGTAGAGACATCTACCTAAAATTAATTACTCTAAACAGGTGGGAATATAAATTCCCAGCTAACTTTTGCCCCGCAATCCTCGTGATTGCGGGGCTTATTTTTTGCCTTTAAAACTGACTTCTAACGTACATTTTCTTTCAAAATCTACCTTTCCTTTTTTTTATCTCTTTAAATAATGTAATTTTAGGCGCTTACACAAAATTTAAAACCAACAAATTGTCGATAATTTAAAATATCGATAATTGTTAATCTCAACTTCAACCTCAAATTCCCACCGAAGGTGGTTTAAAATTGAAAATTGAAAATTAAATTTTACTTAGTTTCTAAGTGCTAGGTATTGTATACCATGCAACTATACTAAATTACCAACATTTAGATAGTCAGATTGAAAATTGATACTCACGTGTCGGACACCTCCAAAGGTGTCCGACACGTTCGACTAACCATTTATCAGTTTTTTACCTGACGCTCTATACTTACTTATTAACGAGTAAAGAATAACTTGAACATTTCGCCGATAATCTTTTGAATTAATACGTCGTTATTTTTATCAGCAATAGCTGTGCTATTACCTCAAAAAATGCCTAGTCTTAATCCAAAATCTTCATCTCCAAATGTCTACCTTATTTTTTGCTCGTTACTTAGTAGTCAGTCAAGATGATAGTGTCGGGTTGTATTTGGATGAATTTTGAAGTTGTACTAGGCAAAAAACGCAGACATAGCCTTTGCTATGACGAGTATTTTTAACGACGTACAGCTTTAAAAGTCGCCAAATTAC
>JBGCFJ010000722.1:0-4415 GCA_045106885.1 Saprospiraceae bacterium | reverse complement strand
AATGGGATTAAACGTGAATAACCCCGTATAAAATGCGGTGGGATGATGATGAACTCCATCAAATCTCGCAACTCTGAAAGAGTTGAACATGAATTTTTACGTTCAACTCTTTCAGAGTTGTGAATTTTATATCTGTAAACTCGAATTCACCGCATTTCATACGGTGCTATTCATGTTCAATCACTTCGTGATTTTTTAAATTGGGAATTGCTGAGGTACTTTGTTTTCATGTTTGGCTTCCTGATTATTTTAATGGGCAATATCGGTATAAACCAACTGTGCTAAAAAATCCTCATCAATAACTTCCCCTCGTTTAATCTTTTGTACAAATCCATGTAGCCCAGAACCAGTTCCATATAATTGTCGAGTTTGTTTATCAATCAAAAAAGGACCTGAACCAATGAGTCCGCCTTGAATATCAAAAGATTCCACAAAAGATTTCGTATTCCAATATATAATCCAAAACCGATTTGATTCTTCGATGGCTCTTTTATTAACAACAAATAAATCTCGCATCGTTGTATCTGGCTTAAATAATTTCTTGAAATTGATTCGCCAGAGTAGGGGATAGCGCTTCACATATTTGTAATAATTGAATCTAGCAAAAGCTTTACAAATAGAAAGATTAGAGTAGCTATCTAGAACATAGTCATTCGTTTCGTTCATCTTTGATAATTCTTTTTCTATAATAACTATTGCTACGTCTTTGGTCATAATCAAAATTATAGGATTTAATATATTACTATTTATAAACAGGTTATCAAAACGGAAACCTTCGCGCAACTTGGAAAGGCATTTTAATCCTCATTTAATATTTCAACTAAACAGCTATTTAAAAATCTTAAAAAAATAATTTAAAAAACTCATTCTTTAAGACCTTTTAAGGCTTTATACTTTCTTTAAAGACTTTGTAGCCCTCAATTACTGAAAAATAAAATATGCTAGAACCTTCTAATTATCAATGATTTAAAGAGGTATTGTGTACATAAATAGGGATAAGGTATTGTGTACATGAATAGGGGTTATTGTGTATATTAGTGGGGGCCAATGTGTACATAAATGGGGTTTATTGTGTACGTTAATGGGGTTTATTGTGTACACAATTAGGGGTTCGTGTATATTTTTAGGGTATTGTGTATAAGAATGGGGGTGACATTTTATGGTTTTAATAATAACTCGCTTTTTCGGACGCCTAACTTCTTTTGATGTCCAAAATACTTTACTAGCTACGAATATAAGGATTTTTTAAGCATAAGTTGTCTGGAGAGGGATTGCTGGAAATTTTAAAGCGTTGTTTGGTATAGATATTATTTTAATTTATCATAAGTTCCGTTTTATTCGAGGTATTGTGTATAAGAATGGGGTAATTGGAATAAGGATTTTTTTTTACGGCTAAAATAACAAGGGATTTGCCGTGGAAATCGGACTTAAACGCCGAAAGTCCTAATGAACGTTAGGTAATTGCTGGCTATTGTGTACAAAAATGGGGTATCGTGTACAAATTCATACCGTTTTACCCAACAATTAAGGATTTTTAGGTTTAATGTGTACAAAAATGGGGTAATTATAGCGAATGGATTAACAAGTGTTGTTTTATTGACCAATCGTGTAGAAAAATAGGGTAGGAGCGGGGTGTATTTTTTAGGATAAGTCGTTTTTAGGAAAAAAATCGTGTATAAGAATGGGGTATTGTGTACAAAAATGGGGTAGAATAGGAACGTAAACCGAGGTGTCGTGTATAAGAATGGGGTAATTGTGTAAAAGTTTTTATGTTTTTGTACACGATTAAGAAAAAAGGTTTTTATCTTCATTGCCGAATTGAAAACTAATTAACTACTACACCTTCTTTTTATTATGAGTAAATTACTAAAAAAGCCAGATAATACTAAAATTGCTCGGATTGAGAATTTCTTTATTTTTAATGCAAAGTATAGTTTGACCGCCAAAGAGCAAAAGGTAATGCTTTACCTGATTGCTCAAATTAATCCTTCCTTACAAGAACGGTTTCACGAACAAATAGTACCGATTAAGGAGTTGCAGAAATTGCTGATTGACAAAGGCAAAAAGAATGGGAGCTTTTACCAAGAAATGGAAAAATTTAGTGACCGTATTATGGATAAGCGAGCTTACTTTGATACGGAAGTCGAATTGGAAGGGAAGCGGATTCCTGGGCGGATTAATTTTTTCCAGTCGATTTCTCCCATCCATAACGAGAAAGGAGAAGTTTGTTTGGAATTTTTGTTTTCAGAAAAACTAAAGCCTTTTTTATTGGAGCTAAAAGAATATGTGAGCATCGACTATCAAGAGGTCTTATTATTAAAGTCTGGGTTCTCGATTCGGATGTATCAGATTTTTCGAGCGCATCGAGATAGAATGGCCAGGCATGAAAAAAATAGTACACTGAAGTACTCGGTAGCAGAGTTACGTTCCTTATTGGGAGTTGCGGATAAGTACGAAGATTGGCGCAATTTTAAGCGCATTGTATTAGACAAGGTAAAAAAAGAAATCAATAAGCATACGAGTATCAAAATGTCTTTTACTACAACTAGAGAAGGGCGGAAAGTAGTGGGCATTATTTTTAATTTCTCGGACCGAGATGGCAGAGAGGCGATTGGTACAACTGCTTCCAATAAACCGTATTTGTTTGGGCCAAAGGTAGAAGAATTGTCTCGGGCTAAATTTTTCGCTTACCAATTATTGATAGCTTATGGTATTAAGGAAAATATCGTTTTACAGATGATTGCCAAAGTGACTAATCCAGAATACTATGGTTTTGAAGATTGGTACTTTGAAGAGGTGCTTCATTTTTTTGGCACGAAGACCAATCAGGAAGATGGTCCTGCCAAAGCGGGTACATTGGTGACTTGGTTTTTGAAACTGCAAATCTTTGAGCAAGATGACAATCAAGCAAAGTTGATGGAAATTATCCAAAAGCGGAAAAAGACCTTCCGATTGGCACATACGGACGCTTGGGATAATCGGATGGTGGCACGGGAAATGACGGCAGGGGAGTTTCGGGAGCGATTTAATTAAAGCTAGTTCTAGAAATGTTATACTAAGTCAAAGGCTCTTAATGATACTTAAATAGTAGAACTGTAGAAAGTAAAAAGCCTCGATTCCATGAATCGAGGCTTTTAATAAAATTATTTATAGAGAATAAACTATTTAAACTATTTTTTCTCTATAAAATATTATTACCTTTGACCTATCAAGACCAATTGAAGAAATCCCTTTTACTCGTTTTCTCTAGTATGTTTATCAAAAGTCAGGTTTCGGAGAAGTCCAGAATCTGACTTTTTTTCTTTCATCCAAAATCCAGAAATATGAAATTTTTAAAAGCCGTTTCTGCCTTTATTTTTACGCTTCTTTTTTTCCTGCTACTCAATTCCTGTACCGAGCCTATCGCAACTTTAACACCTGAACCCGAAATGGATGACGATGCCATAGCCCGTTTCTTCACCGAATACGAAGGCGTTGCGTCCATGAGTGCCGATTTAAGCAGCGTGGTTATTTCTTCGAGTGACCAGCCTGATAGAGACGGGTTGATTGAGTTGTACTGGTCGCAAGGGGAACACATTTACTTTGTCTCTCAAAAATTTGAGTTTGATGTATTTGATTGCACGATTTGGGGCGCTGATTCTTGTGCCCAGTTTGCGTATAACGTGAAGGAAGATAATGAGGATAAGGAGGACAGGCATTGGATTTATTTTGAGCCAGAAGATGCCTTTTGGAGGTGCTTGGAAGCGGAAAGTTGCGATCCTGGGGACGAGGTGCTTTGTTTCCATTTAATGGCTCGGGAAAAATCGTAACTAATAAAATTTATCCTTATGAAAAAGTATTTGTTTTCACCCATCTAGTTTCTTTTTGCTTGTAGCGAGTAGCTAGAAATCAAGTTGATAGAAATGCGTTTTTTTAACTTTTAAACAGCCCTCCTAATGAAAGGTATTGCTTTTTGTGTTGCTAACTTTCCACCACAAAATTTAATTAGGCTAAGCCTTTTTATTTATTTATTTTCTTGTTTGTGTATTCCTATTGCTTACAGTCAAAATACTTTATGCCCCCAACAAACTGGAAAGTTTTCTTTTGTTCTCACCCCTACGATTGATAATGATTATATTGTTGGTATAGCAGATACGGTGTCGGCAGAAGAGACAGACAATGCTGCCTTTATGTATATGGAGGTAGAAGCAGGACGGATAATTTTTGCCTTTTTCATCTATATAAATGGTCATGTTATCGGAATGGTAGTTCCCTATTCCGTTCCTATTGATAGTTTAGTTTGTATTGCCGTAGAGAAAGCGGTCGGTGGGCAAATTACTTTTTACATTAATGAGCGTTCTTATACTAAAGATAGTTGGGTGCTAAGAGATGATGTTGAGTATCTACCTAGGGTGTACAACACCAATGCATGGATT
>JBGCFJ010000721.1:0-8439 GCA_045106885.1 Saprospiraceae bacterium | reverse complement strand
ACCAGATTTATTCAAAGTTGCATTGCCTGGTGTTGGTGTTTTGGATATGTTGCGTTTTCACAAATTTACGCTTGGCTGGGCTTGGACGACAGATTACGGTTCGAGTGAAGACTCAACTCAATTTCATTATTTATACAATTATTCACCGATTCATAATGTTCAAAAAACGACTTATCCAGCGACAATGGTCACAACTGCTGACCATGATGATAGAGTTGTCCCTTCGCATTCCTTTAAATTTGCGGCACAATTACAAGAAAGTCATGCAGGAGATAATCCTGTGATGATTCGGATTCAAACGAATGCAGGGCATGGTAGTGTTTCGACTAAACAACGAATGGAATTGGCAGCAGATATGTATGCTTTTGTTTGGGAGAATATGGGCGTGACGCCTGAGTTTAAAGAGGAAGTATTAAATTAGGATTTTTAGAAATTTTCAATTTTCAATTTTCAATTCGCAATTTTCAAAAAGGCGCATTCCGATTTGAAAATTATAAATTTTAAATTGAAAATTGAAAATTCAACAAGTCTAAAGCATCTTGAAAAGCCAAATCTATCGGCGCATAAATCAAAGTATTTTTCCCAGTTTCAATATGATTAAATTGGATATGTTGAGCGTGCAAAAGCATCCTAGCAATACCAAATTCATTCGCCCAATGTTTATTATGTTTGACATCTCCATGTTTTTTATCCCCAATAATCGGATGTCTAAGGTGAGAAAAATGTCGTCTAATTTGGTGTCGCCTGCCTGTTTCTATTTGTACTTCCACTAGAGAATATCTTGCTGTTTCATATCTCCCAATTGGTACTTGAATTTCCGTCTGGGCAATTCTCCGATAATGACTAATCGCTTCTTTTTTGGGCAACCAAGTTTCTTTAGCTAAAGGATAATTAATGGTTGCTGCATCTTCCACATATCCTCTGATAATCCCCAAGTATTGTTTCTCTACTTTTTTAGCTCTAAACTGTTCTGATAATAAACTTGCTCCTTCTTTATTTTTTCCAAAAATTAATACGCCAGAAGTTGCTCTATCCAATCGGTGAATAGGATAAACCCGTTGTCCAATTTGTTTGCGTAATAATTGTAATACAAATATTTTGTCTTCACTAATTCTAGTTCGGTGCACTAAAATACCTGTGGGCTTATTAATAGCAATTAAATAATCATCTTCATAGAGTATAGGAAAGGATACTATCATGCTACAATGATAATCATTTTAAATTTGGTTCTATGGTGAAAACTATGGATGTATTAAAATTAACGACTCAGGAGTCGTATCCTATTTAGAGCGTCAGATTGAAAACTGATAATTATCCGTTGGGGCATTAAATCCGCTGGGGATATATTTCTTTAAATCCCAACAGATTAGACTCCCCAACGGATTTAAATATTGACGCATCATTTTTTATATTATTGATTTTTTATCTGATTACCTATTTTAACTATCCACACTTTTTACCGTAGTGCCTTAAATTTTAAATAGATTACTTACGCTGCTTCCCTTTTATCAATTTAAATCCTTTTTGCATATTGGTACTATCTCTTAAAACTACATATCCTAATGGTCGAGTTGCACATGGAAGTGGAGCAGCATGGCAAGTACTTGGACGAACAGGCATATAGTATTTAAAATTAGTCTGTTTTTCTATCAATTTATAAGGTGGTAAACCTTTAGGCATTACCCAAGTCATAGGTTCTGTTACAAACTCTTGTAAATGTACTCTATGAAAAAACACGGAGGCGACTAAGGATAAAATCAAAACTCCAGTTATTACTATTTTATTTAAAAATTTCCATATATCAAATAATAACAAGAAACTACAAAGTGCAAGACTTGCTCCCAAGAAAATAAAACCAAAAGCAAACCTGGGGTCAGGCGCATTAAAAAACCAAAAGAATAAATTTACTAGAATAATTCCGTTTAATAAAGCTAATTGTTTTTTTCCTTTAGATAGGTAAATCACAATAGACAGCACAGTTAAGGTGTTTGCTAATAATAGAGGTTTCCATATCAAATCTTTCTGACTCCACCAAACTTTAAACCATTCGATGAAAGGCATTGCATCTACCGTTCTTGGGTTAGTATTCGGTATCTTTGCCCAAGAAGTAATTACCGTTTTCTCAAAAGCAGCAATTTCATTAGAAATCTTCCATTCAGGGGAAAATAAATCTATCGCAGGGAAAGGGAATACTACATAACCTGATAAATAATAATTTCTAATTAAAAAAGGAAGACCTATCAGTAAACCAATCCCGAAAATTCCTAAAGTCTTTTTATGACTATAATTTGTTACTATTAGTGGTAAAATCAATAAACCCAATAATAAAGCGCTTAATTTAAAAATAATGGCTGTAATAATAATGCCACTTAAATATAGAGATTGAGCCGTAGTTATCTTAAATCCCTTCTTCTCAATTATCAAAAAAACATAAATAATCAATGCTCCACAAATATAATCTGGTGCTGGAGAATTGATACCTCTAGGAAAAAGCAGAAAACAAAAACTAAAAACTAATAAATAAAAACAAGCCCTCCACCAATCTTCTCTTTGTATTTCTATACGTAGAAAAGACAATAATTTTAAGAAGAGTAAACTAATAACAACCCCGTTAAATGGATAAATCAATGCATCAAAATTATCCATATTAAAAGGTAGCTCATGGCTAAATAAAGCAGTAATAGGAAAAAACATGTTATTGTAACCAAGCTGAGGTTGAAAATTTCCTAATCCTGGTACCACTGCAAATTGCTGAATCCATTGTACATTTTGGGCATGATATAATTTTGTATCGGATACCCAAATCTCTCCAGACGCTACGGCAACTAAAAAACAACAACCTATTATTAAAAATCCCTTTTCTAATGGTTCTAATACTAGGAAAGTACTAAAAATTGATTTTATTTCTTCCTTTATCTTATTTTTATTCAAAAAATAAAGAACTATTCCTAATAAAACAACAAAGGAAAATACTAAAATATTCAATGGAACAAAAATGGATAAATAGGCACTTATGGCAGTCATCAGTACAAATCCGACCATAAAATGATATTCTATGCCAGATAATTTGTCCAAATTACCCGACGAATTGTTTAGTAGATTAGAAAAAGAAAATCCAATTATAGAAAGAAGAAAGAAAATAAAAATCCAATAAAAAAGCGTAAAGACCATGAATATATATATTATTACAAGCTTAGTTCAAATAAAGAGTAATTTCCGATTTATCCTACGCAATACCTTTTGATTGGGTGTACTTTTAAGAAGTAAATTATTACTTGTCGAAAAAATAAAGTAGCAAAATCTACAATCGTAAGAAGGGTTTTCTCGTAAAAATGGAAATAGCACTTAGTAGTCTTTCAAGTAAATAGTGTCGGGTACTCGTAATCGCCAAATTTATTTGACTGATTCTAATTTACAGTTGAACTAGCCAAATAAATTTGGCTGTTACGTATGACATGCTACCCGACAGTATTAACTGGACTAACTACCTCTACTTTGTCACTTTAAAATAATGTTTGGTTTATATATGCCAAATTTTTAAAATTTGGCATATCTAGTGGTTTAAGACATACAAGTCTATTCTCGCTATAAAATTTCATTTCTTGATTATTTTGCCTTTAATAACCCAATTTTATTTTTCTTCTTTAGGCAAATTCACCAAATTTTATTTTTGGTACAGCTTTTGAATACTAAGTTAATAACGACAAAAAATTGTTTAAAAAGTCGGGCTGGTTGGGGGACTGGCTCGGCTTTTTTATGTAGCTTAGGCTTCTAAGCTAAATTAAAATGCCGAATCAACTGAATGATTCGGCATTTTCTATTATTACTATTTTAACGCTCTTTAAACTTAGTTTTCTCCTTTCTTATCTGTAGGCTGTCGAAAAATCAATCCATTCCCAAAAGAATCTAGAACAACGCTGGAATTTGGTTGTACTTCTTGTTTTAATATCGCCTTAGACAAAGCATTCAAGACTTTCTTTTGAATAATTCGCTTAACGGGTCTTGCTCCAAATTGTGGGTCATAGCCTTCCCCTGTGATGTAATTAATGGCTTGAGGTGTGGCAGTTAAAGTAATGCCTTTCTTAGCTAAGCCCCCTTCTAAACCTTTCAATTGCAGCTCCACAATTTGTCGAATATGCTGATTATTTAATGGCTGAAACATCACCATTTCATCAATTCTATTCAGGGATTCTGGGCGTAAAGATTGTTTTAAAACATCAAATACTAAAGCTTCTGTTTTCTCAAAAATAGCCACCTCATTCGTCCCGTCCAATCGAGCAAAATTTTGTTGAATCACCTCAGCACCCATATTGGAGGTCATAATGATAATGGAATTTTTAAAGTTCGCTACTCGCCCCTTATTATCCGTTAATCGACCATCATCTAAAACTTGTAGTAGCAAATTAAACACATCAGGGTGTGCTTTTTCTATCTCATCCAATAAGATGACCGAATAAGGTTTCCTTCGCACTGCTTCCGTCAACTGCCCGCCTTCGTCGTACCCCACATATCCTGGAGGTGCGCCAACTAACCGAGCTACTGCATGACGCTCCTGATACTCCGACATATCTATTCGGGTCATCATATTTTCATCGTCAAAAAGAAACTCGGCTAGGGCTTTTGCTAACTCTGTTTTTCCTACTCCAGTTGAGCCTAGAAACAAGAACGAACCAATCGGTTTTCTATCATCAGATAAACCTGTGCGATTTCTACGAATCGCATCTGCAATCGCTTCGATAGCAGGCGCTTGTCCTACTACTCGCTGTCCCAATTCTTCTTCTAAAGTCAGTAATTTTGCTCGTTCACTTTGCAGCATTTTAGTCACAGGAATACCAGTCCATCTAGCAACAATTTCTGCTATATCTTCGGACGTGACCTCTTCTTTAACTAGTTTACTACCCTTTTCTTTTAAATCAATCAACTGCTGATTAAAATCAACTAATTGTTGCTGTGCTTTGGGAATTTTACCATATTGAATTTCTGCCACTTCCGTAAAATTACCTACTCGCTCCAGTTGCTTAGCTGCTTGTTTTAATCGCTCAATTTCATCTTTCGACTTTTGTACGCCTAAAACTACTGCTCGCTCAGATTCCCATTGCGTTTTAAACTGATTTCGTTCTTCCTCCAAATTGGCAATTTGTTCGTTTAACATTTCAATTTTTGCCGTGTCATTTTCTCTTTTCATTGCCTCTCGCTCAATTTCCAACTGGCGAATTTTCCTTTCAACTTCATCTAATTCGGCTGGCATAGAATTCATTTCCAAACGCAATCTCGCCGCTGCTTCATCAATTAGGTCAATCGCTTTATCTGGTAAAAATCGGTCGGTAATATAGCGATGAGATAATTGGACAGAGGCCACAATTGCTTCATCTTTAATATTTATTTTGTGATGGCTTTCGTAGCGTTCTTTCAGTCCTCTTAGAATAGAAACTGCATCTTCTACATTCGGTTCATCCACCACAATGGTCTGGAAACGACGCTCTAAAGCCTTATCCTTTTCAAAATATTTCTGGTATTCATCTAAAGTTGTTGCACCAATAGAACGCAATTCGCCCCTAGCCAAAGCTGGCTTTAAGATATTTGCCGCATCCATTGCCCCTTGTCCACCCCCCGCACCAACTAAAGTATGGATTTCGTCAATGAACAAAATAATATTGCCGTCAGATTCGGTTACTTCTTTAATCACAGCTTTTAATCGTTCTTCAAATTCTCCTTTGTATTTTGCTCCTGCAATCAAAGCCCCCATATCCAGCGCATAAATCTCTTTCTCCTCTAAATCATCTGGAATATCGCCATTGACAATTCTGTGCGCCAAGCCCTCAACAATTGCTGTTTTACCAACCCCAGGTGCGCCAATTAATAAAGGATTATTCTTAGTTCTTCTGGCTAAAATATGCAAGACTCGACGAATTTCTTCATCTCTACCAATCACAGGATCCAACTTTCCTTTCTGAGCTTTTTTATTTAAATTAACTGCATATTTTTCTAGCGAATTATAAGTACTCTCCGCACCATGCGACGTTACTTTCGACCCTTTTCGCAAAGATAAAATGGCATTTTTTAAATCTTTTTCATTCAGTCCACTATCTTTTAATAATTGGGAAACAGAATCATTCACTCTTAATATCCCTAATAATAAATGTTCTAAAGAAACATATTCATCCCCAAATTCTTTTAGAAAAATATTAGCTCTTTGCACCGCTTCATTCGCTGGCCGTGACAAATATTGTCCACCACCTGCTTGCTTCGGATACCTTTCTACAATACTATTTAACGCCAATTTTACTGCTGGTAAATTAGCCGATAATTTTTTAAAAATATAAGGCGTCACATTTTCATCTACTTCAAATATACCTGTCAATAAATGCCCTACTTCAATGGCTTGGTGGTCTTTTTCCAATGCCAACTGTTGCGCACTTTGTAATGCCTCTTGTGTTTTTAAGGTGATGTTATTTAGATTCATAATTACAGGATGAATGAGCGACCCCGTAGGGTGAATATCCTATGGATATTCAAGCGAATGAACCGCAAGCGGATGAGATAGCTCATGATTTCTATATGATTAACAGGATTCTCCCTCATATTCCACTAATAGTACTACTTAAATCCTATTTTAACTACAGTCTTAATACATCAATTGATATACCAAATCAAAAAATCGGACAAATTGGAGCGTTTTATAAGAATAGACTGTCTCATTGTCAGGCTACGTGTATTTAATGCGCCAAAATGACTTTTAACTACACTTTAGTATATTTATCGAAGTAGTAAAAGTAGTTCATACTTTTAAGGGAAAACGAAAGAAATAACCTACGTAAATTCGTGGGGTTGGATAATTCGTGGGGAAAATTAGTAACGAAATTCTCCACGAATTATACAACCCCACGAATTATTTTTTAAAACATATAATATTGTTGTGTTTTAAATTTTCAATTTGAATTAAAAAACTAACAAAAGTAGCAACTACTTCGATAAACTGGTCATTCTTCCATAAATTTTCCTACGACCGCCACTACCCTATCCATCCCCTCACTCAAAGGCAAAACAACAGGAATACCTAATATTTCTTCTTGTTCTTTTTGGTGTTTTTTTAATATTTCTTCAGAAAGTCCACCTTCGTTTAAAGTAACAGCTAACACCTTTGCCCCATAAAATGTTATCAATTTTATTTCTTCGGCTAAAGTAGGAAGAGGTCCCCATGCTTTGTGGTCATCGAAATAGGTCCTAGCAGGTTTGTGTTGTAAAACCACGCCTTTAACATTGCCTGAAATTAAAAATTCGGTGCCGCAAGGGCCTGAGGGATTCCGTAAGGAAGATTGTCCTTCTACCAAAATTAAGTCTGGTTGTTCTTCTTTGTCTGCTGTTACAATGGCTTTCTCGATTTCACCACTAATAAAATCATTCAAAGTAGAATCAAAAATAAATCCATGTTTATAACCTTGCATCCAGCCTGTTTGGCCAGTATAAATCATTTCTGCTTTGATGCCTATTTCTTGACAGGCTTCCATTAAAAAACGACAAGTTGTTCTTTTACCAACTGCACAATCCATTCCTAATACAGCAATTTTAGGGGTTTTAACGTCATAAATTTCACCCGTCCAAAAACTTAATTCATGGAATTTCCTAGGTTTTCTAACATCAGTTAACGTTACGCCATAATGCGTTGCTTTGGTTTTAAATTCGGTATCTTCACTTAATAAAGTATGCAAACCACAGACAATTGAAATCCGTTGTTCCATCGCAATTAGCAACTCTTCCCGAAAATCATCTGGTAATAAACCACCTTCTAAAGCCACACCAACTACATAATATTTAGGTCGAGGATTCCCCGCTTCCAAATAAGTTAAAACATCTTTATAAACTGGAATATTTAAGGTTCGACCATCCATCACTTCCCCTGCATCTTGTCCAGCAAATTTATAATCAATGACCGCTTGGACCTCAAATCGTTCTGTTCCTCTTAGTAATCCATGACAAGTTTTAGCATTCATAGTGTCTAACATCCCGTTGGTTAATATGATAGCAGTTGATTTTTCCATTTTTAGTATTTTAGTTTTTAAGCGAGTGTTTTACTTTAAACGTCTTTCAATCAAAGGTAATATTTTTTTATTTGTAGCAATAAGTTTGTACTTTTCGTTTTTATAAAAAGGGTTATTGTTTAGTAGAGGGCATTGGGCGTAGGGCGTAGCGTATTAGACCAACAGATAAATGAAGGCAACGGATTTGATGGGTGTGACTTTAATTTGATGTAACAAAAATCACGGAGTGATTGAACATTAATAGCCCCGTATGAAATGCTATGACTTGATTTTTTAAAGAAAACTATCAAAAAAATAATCTCCCTGAAATTTTAATCTAATTATGAGTTGGTACTTATCAATAATTAGGGTAAATATTGATAATTAATAAGAATTAATAAGCTTTGATAATTCTATATTC
>JBGCFJ010000720.1:0-2638 GCA_045106885.1 Saprospiraceae bacterium | reverse complement strand
ATAATTAGCCAGTTAGGCTAGTCAATTTTTCTTCTAAGGAATTCAAAAAATGCTTGCATAATGGATTATACAAGCATTTTTTGAGTTTCTTAGAAGGAAAAAAGGCAGTATAAATGGTTGATTATTTCTTCCTCTTTGCCTAAGTGCCTCTAGAACTTGAAGGTCTGGAAGCACTTTATAAGTAGGTGTAATTCAGCACAAACAATCCTAAATACGGTTGACTTTTGGATAAGTTCTAATCCACTAGAAAAAACACGTCAATTATTAAAAGTATTTCTATAAGTAGAATCGACATTTTTTAAGGTTAGGGGTAATGAGTGAATGGAGGTAATGAGTTCGGTCAAGTTCAGATTATATGACCAATCTCCACTCATTATTCCCATTTCCTCATGGGCTCATTATTCTTTTTTTAAAATGTCATTTTCTATTTTTTAACCAATTTCTTAGTTATTATATGGGTAGTGGGTCAAATGTAATGCTGCTTCTTATGCAAAAGTCTCAGTAAATACTTGAAATAAAAAAAATCTAGCATTACATTTATAGCACTACCAACATAAAAAAAAGACAATTCAATTAAATTTTAAAATCCCGTTTTTAATTAGCCTAAAAATCCAGAGGGAGGGGGTAGAAATGTAGGATATACCTAATAATAGCAATTTTTTTATAATTTTGACTTAAATTTACTATATCTTTTAACTTTATATTGTGTGATATTATTTTGTTGTTTTAAAATTTTATTTGATTAAAAAGGTATTTTTTTAAAATTTTCAGCAGAATTATGAGTTCATAACAGAAGTTAAATTTGATTCTACTCATTTTACAAAATATAAATATAACATAGTAACAATAAAGGTTCTCTGACAAATCCCTATATGGCAACCAAACCTGAAGGCTTGGAAACAGGACAGGATAAATCCTTCCGATGAATCGGAACAAGTTGTGCTACCGATTGAGTACTTACGTTGAAAATTGAAAATTAAATTTTACTTAGTTACTTTAATTGTAAATCTATTCAAAAACGACACCTCTAATAAATGGCAAAATCAAAAAATAGAAAAAAGAAAAAAAAGGTTAATCAAGCCGTAAAAATCAAACCAGCAAATTATATCCGAAAATATGCTAGAAAATTGCCTATTCATGAATGTCTCATTAGAGATAATTGGGAAGCAGCTAAATTTTCTCCAGTAATTGTTAGTAGAAAAAAAGCAAATGGAGATATTATTATAGCCAACTATATTGTGGATATGCAATGTTTGGGCGTAAAGGATACTTTTTTTAGATTTGATTTATCTCCAATGCGTTACCGTGAAATAGTAGAAGAAATGGGTCGTGTCATGGATGTTAATTTTATCCCCATAGAAACGAATTTAGTGCATAATATCATTTATGGCGCAGTAGAATTTGCTGAAGATTGTGGTTTTGAACCGCATAAAGATTTTACTACTACGACAGAATACTTATTAGACCATGTGGAAAGTATCGACTATATAGAAATTGATTTTGGAGGAGAAGATGGAAAACCTTTCTTTTTTGCAGGGCCTTATGATGATTCCAAAAAAATCATGGATACTTTAAATAAAACAGTCGGTGAAGGAAATTTTCATTATACGATAGAAATTGCCCGACCTGACGACTATGAAATCGACTATGAAATCGACTATGATGAAAATAATTCTTTAATGTCCAAAAAAGAAATTTTGGAGACTTTCTTACCGAATGATAAGGTTAAGCAGAAAGTAAGCAATTTTGAATTAGACAATTATCAAGCAGCTTTTATTCCACAAATTATCTGCGCAGGTTTTATTTTGGAAGAAATTGAAGGTCAAGTGCATCTTTTGGAAGCCGCCTACACCCAAAATCAGGATTTCCTAGTCAATGTTTTAGAAAAACTGGCTAATTCTTATGCAACTTCCCAAGGCCTTAAGATTACCGAAATTGAGGAAGACGTGATGAATGAATTAGATAACCTAGTCATCTTTTTAACCGAGAAAATAATAGAATTTGAAGGTACTGATTTCCTCTTTGAGGCAAGTTATATCCCTATCCCAAGAGAAGTTTCTAAGGACAAACTAGACCAAATGACTGTGGAAGAACTAGATGCCCACCAAGCTCATAGAGAATTCTATATGACGCAAAATGAAAAGTATCATCATAGAATTAATGAATTTGCTTATTACTATATTTCAGTGAACCATAAAGAGACAGATTTTACAGAAGAAGCTGTCCAACAATCAGTTATTGAACAGTTTATTGCTTATGCCAAAGAAGATAGGGCATTAGACGAGGAAACAGAACAGGATTATAGAACAAACTGCCAAGCGGTAATAGCTGATTTATTTCTTACTAAGTAGTTAGTCCAGTTAATATTGTCGGGTAATTTGGCGACTTTTAAAGCTGTACGTCGTTAAAAATACTCGCCATAGCAAAGGCTATGTCTGCGTTTTTTGCCTAGTACAACTTCAAAATTCATCCAAATACAACCCGACACTATTATCTTGACTGACTACTAAGGCAAAGTGGCAGAAATAATCAACCATTTATACCGCCTTTTTCCCTTCTAAGAAACTCAAAAAATGCGTCCATAATCCATTATGCAAGCATTTTTTGAATTCCTTAGAAGAAAAATTGACTGGTCTAA
>JBGCFJ010000072.1:0-4331 GCA_045106885.1 Saprospiraceae bacterium | reverse complement strand
AAGCTAGACAAGACTTTTCAATAGGGCATAAGATGCAATTCTTTTTACATACGCAATTTACTACTAGCATCAATGGAGGGAGAGAAGGCTATTATTACTTAGCTTTATTGCGGCAGTATGCGTTGGGGAATATTAAGACTTTAGGGCATCTTTCAAAAAATAAGAAAAGTAGTAGACAGTTCAATTTAGCAAAAAATGGATAAGGGCAAAGAAAATCCATTCTGCAAAAAGCAGTATATCTCCAGATCTCCCTTCTCCTTTATTAGTAACTTAGTTCAAATTAAGCTGCCTTGCCTACCCTTTTTAAGAGCAAATCAAGCCAATCTTGTTCCTGATTTTGGCCCGTCAATAACTCCATAGGCGTACGATGTTTTCGTTTACCTTGGACATATCTACGGTGATTGTGATAAAACATAATCAGGTTGAGATGTGGTTGACTAATTTGATTTTTACAACCATTAAGATACATTCGTACAATGGAATTAATGGTTTCTACTAAAGCCGAAGATTGTACGATATTATCTAATTGTCGGTAGCATTGATTTTTAAAGGTGCCAAAATCCAATGTTTCCTCCTTATGCTGTGCTAGTTCATCCTCCGCAATTATTAGCCATTGAGCTTCCTTTTGCCGATGATACTTTTTGATACTTGCTTGTTTTACTTTGCGATAATTCTTTTGGTGTTGATAAGCACAGCAGATAGCTTTTAGTGCTTTTCTCTGTTCCTCGCTGGTATAAGATTGCTCTAATTGTTGAACAACTCTTTGAGCCTGAGTGAGGAAGTAAAAAAGGTCGCCCATCAAATTCTTAATTGTTTTAAGTTCCTCATTTGCCTTTTTATGACCAAGTAATTCAATGACCTCCATTGCCTCTTCTAGATTGGCTTTACTATCTTCGGCATTTCGAACCGCTCCTCGCTCATCAAATAGTTGAAATTGTTCTATCATATATTGATAGTATAATTTAAAATCATCATACAACCCGATAGCTTGCTTACTTTTAAGCACCGCCTGTTCATATAAAGCAAATCGTTTTGCTACTTTGTCTTCCTTGACTACCGAGGCTATTTTTTGCTCTCTTTCATACTCTTCTTTTGCCGCTGCCCATGCTTTTTGTTCCAATATTCGACATATATCCCCTAAACGATGCGCCACCCCATGGTAGGTATCGGCCTGACGAGAGATTCCTTTTAGTACTTTTTCTTGGGCTGATTTCATCCCAGTCCCCTCATCATTAGTTAATAGTATCGGGATAAATCCAGCGTCTAATAAGGATTGCCAATGTGCTTCCCAACTCTCTGATTTTCTATCTTCTCCTAATTCCATCCGTAAGATAGCACTACTTACTGGGTCTACCGTTATCAATAAAGGCTGACTACTGCTAAAGACTTCATCTGAGGCGAATACTACTGCTAAGCTTAAATCTGCTACTCCTGCTATTGTTGGACTTAATCCCATCCCTATTTCCTGTAGCACCCCGCTTACATATCCTATGGAACTGCGGCTTAAGCCTTTACGTTTCAATAATTGACTGATACTTATTATTGAACATCTTCCCTCTAATCGTAGGCTTAATATTTCCCGTAACAATTCTAATTCTTCATCTATTTGTGCAGCGTAACTATTCCCTTTTTCTGGCTCAGTCCCAAACAGCACCCACCCAGTTATCAGGAGTTGAGTACGCAGTTGATAGATAAAACTCCTGCTTATTTTATATCTTTGCGACAACTCTGTAATTTGCCCATACTTTGATTCAAATAGGGCTACTCCTGCTATATATAATCGCAGTTGAGCAGGTATATCTGGGCGTCTTATAAATTTTAAATATAACTGCCTTTCTTCATACGCTTTAAGAATCAGTTCTTCTTGTTGAAACATCTTTGTTATTTTTTTTTCTAATGTTTCTTTTTACGCAAGAAGAACTTTTTTTGCTCGTAGGGTTAATTCCTATTTGTCAACTATTCTCTTTCTCTTTTGAAAGATGCCGCATTTCTATACATTTTGACTAACTCTTATAATCGAGTAGGAGAAAAGAGCAATAATATTCTATTATTGGTCTTTTCGTCCTCTCACACCACCGAGCGTACTCTCGTACTCGGCGGTTTTTCTAAGAATTGAACGAGAGATAGGTTGTTGATAAATTAAACAAGCCTTGTTTGTTGAACCATTTTTTGTTCATTCCTTCTTGACTTGCTGGTGTACCTGATTTCCTCCACCATCCTTTTCTGCTCGCTGCTGTTGTCCAGCTCCTTTTTTCTGGTACTCCTAATTTCCTTAGAAAACGCATAATACTTATCGCTCGTTTACATTGTTTAAGCCGATAGCATCTCAATCGTCTTCTTAGCCAACTATCTAGGGTTCGCAGTTTACTTTTCATCTTTGCTAATTTGAAGTAATTCAACCAACCTCTTAATAAAGCGTTTAGTTCTTTTATTACTTGTATCAAACTGCGTCCTCGATTTCTTTGAGTCAATTTTCGTAGCTTCCCTTTTAATCGTTTTTCGCTCTCTTCGCTTAATAGTATATCACCATTTTTCATAAATCTGTGCCCTAGATAATTTAAATCTAACGGTTTACAGATTCTGCTCTTGGTTTTATTTACTTTAAGTTTCAGGACCCTTTCAATGTAGGTCGTCACACTTGATTGTACTCGCTCCGCTGCTTTTTGGCTGCCTACTAATATCAATAAGTCATCCGCATATCTTACATAATGATGTCCTCTTTTTGATAACTCCTTATCTAGTTCGTCTAGCACTATATTTGATAATAAAGGCGATAGCGGACTGCCTTGCGGTGTCCCTTTTATCCGTTGGGTCATTAGACCTCCCTTTAATATCCCTGCTTTTAGATATTGATGTATCAGACGGAGTAGTCCTTTGTCTTTTATTCGGTAACTCAGTCGAGTTAGTAGGCGGGAATGGTTCACTTCATCGAAAAATTTCGCCATATCTATGTCTACTACATTTGTCTTCCCTGTTTTTAGATATTGGCTAACTTGTAGCAAGGCGTTTTTTGTGCCTCTTCCTGTTCTAAAACCATAACTGGTCGGACTAAAGGTTTTGTCATAGATGCCGTTTATTACTTGATGAATTGCTTGTTGTATCATTCGGTCTATTACCGTTGGTATTCCCAGTTTTCGATAACCACCTTTCGGTTTCTTTATCTCTACTTCTCGAACACCTGATACTACGTAAGTCCCTTGGCGCAGTACTTCTTGTAAGCTCTGCCAATTCTTACTCAGCCAGTTTCCCAATTCCTTCGCCGCCATCCCATCTATCCCTGCGCTCCCGTCATTCCGCATTACTCGGCGACAGGCTCGCTCCAGATTTCCTAGCGAAATTACTTCCTCTAGTAACTCCGGCGTTGAGTCCTCCTTTTCAGCTTCGTCTGTAAAACATTCGTCCACCTGTCCTTGTCTAGCATAGCTTACGGCTATACCATTCAAAACTGGCACTTCCCTTGTCCATTCTTCTTTCTCTGAAAGATGCATCTGTACGGGTTTAGTCTTTTCGGATTTCTTCATGTTCTAACACCTTTGATGAAAAAAAAAAAACTCCTCTTAAAAATTCAGTCCTTCCCCTTTTGTGAGTCCTCCGAGTGTCGGTTACTTGCTCGGCTCGTATCTGCGGTACTATGACTTCGGCTGACTTCTTCTTCACTCTCGTTCCGAAGATCTCCCACAGTAGGGTGCTTTTGAATACTTTCGATGCATGCTGCCAGATTTACACATCAAGTTTACGGAAGAACTTTTGGACTTCTTCGTTTATTGCCGAATTATCCGCTTGATGCGCCTTATATCTGATTTCTGTCCGTCAACACTTCATCTTTGCCGTAAGGCTTCCTTCAGATTCTTCCTCACGGAAGACACCCTTGCCTTTAGCTAGTGATTCCTCGTCTCCTAGGCTCACTCGGGATTCTCACCCTATAGTATCGCACCATGTATGGCACACAAAAGCGCTTCCAGAACTTGAAGTTCTGGAAG
This sequence comes from Saprospiraceae bacterium, assembly GCA_045106885.1. Classification (GTDB taxonomy): domain Bacteria; phylum Bacteroidota; class Bacteroidia; order Chitinophagales; family Saprospiraceae; genus JAFMDF01. The sequence continues at coordinate 351 of JBGCFJ010000072.1, read as the reverse complement.
CGCTAATTGCTTATCTATTACTCACTCAAACTCTTTACGACGGTCTCTACAAAAGTATCATTATTAATAAATCCACCACCATAACTTTCCCATTCTTTGATGTAATTCGCCGCTTTTATAGCTTCCAAATCTTGTCCTTTTGACAATGCTTTCTTAATACGAGTTCTAACCGTTGACAATACATCTCTATACGCCATTAATTCCGCTCTATTTGACATAGATCCGTGTCCTGGAATAATTTGCGTTTCATCATCTACTAAGAATAAAGCGTGGTTTAATGCCCTAATATAACCATCAATAGAACCGCCTGATTGAATATCTACAAAAGGCCATCGCTCTTTAAAATAAGTA
>JBGCFJ010000719.1:0-5168 GCA_045106885.1 Saprospiraceae bacterium | reverse complement strand
CATGGATAAATAAACCCTCAAACAATTCTTGTTTCCCTTCAAATAATGCTTTAATGGTAGAAATGAGTAGTGACTTTCCAAATCTGCGGGGGCGAGATAAAAAAAAATAAGTATCCCGTTGAATTAAATCATAGATATAAGCCGTCTTGTCCACATACAGATAATTACCTGCTCGCAGTTTCTCAAAAGTCTGTATGCCTATTGGTAGGTTTTGCATAAAATATAGCTATCCTTTTTAACAAAGGTACGGAAATTATTTAAGCGTTGATACTTGGATTTGCTGATTTTTGGTTGTAATTTTAAACTACTCACTTACTGTAAATCCAAAAAAAACAAATGGCTAGAGACATTTTTCATAATCACGTAAAAGAAGCATTAATTAAAGATGGTTGGTTAATAACAGAAGACCCTTTTTTATTAAAAACAAAATTTATCAGTTATGAAATTGATCTAGCCGCTGAAAAATTGATTGCAGCCACTAGAGCAAATGAAGAAATTTTAGTTGAAATCAAAAGTTTTTTGAGGCAATCTAAAGCTTATGAAATGCACGCAGCACTAGGGCAATTTCAAACTTATTTATTAGGCATCCAAGAACTAGGGATCAATAAACAATTATTCTTAGCAATACCAGAAGCTGTTTATGATGACTTTTTTCAGCAACCTTTTATTCAAAAATTAATTGCTCATTATCAAGTAAATCTAATCGTATTTAATCCAATAAAAAAAGAGATAGTACAATGGATAGAATAAAAAAATATCAAAAAGCTATTTTAGATTTTTTGTCTACTTATGCTGAAGATATATATGGGAATGACCCTTCGGGTATAGAAACTCAAGTAATAGCTGACAAAAAAAATCATCATTATTTACTACTACGATTAGGTTGGTCTAATAAAAAACATATTCATTTTTGCCCTTTCCAATTTGATATTAAAAATGATAAAATCTGGATTCAAGTCAATAATACCGAAACGATGGTCGCCGACGAATTAATGCAAAGAGGCGTACCTAAATCAGCTATTGTATTGGCGTTTCATCGGGAAGATATGCGGCAGTTTACTGGATTTGCAGTTGCTTAATTTCCGACCGCCTGCGACGGTTTCTAAATAGTCAAATTGACGAACTAATCCTTGATGCACCGGCAAGAGAATGCATTATACTTACTGAAATTATCCCAACCTATTCCATTATAATTATTGAAATTATAACACGAAACAAGACCTTCAGCACGTCCTGTTGCTGACCAATAACTTCCATTCCTCTTTATATAAAAAAACTTACCATTACTAAGTCTTTTCCCACCTAACAAAGCATTAAATCCACTATCTCCTCCTTTTATCAAAGAATTATAAGCAATCGTTATGCGTCCATAAATATTATTAATTCCTCCATAAATATCAATCAATTTCTTAATTTCTTTATCACTTGGCAATCGCCACCCTCTAGGGTAAGCTTCCATAGCCGCCTCCCAAGTATACAATCGACCAAAAATCTCTCCATTTTTAGCATCATTATCATAAAACCAACACCCATCCCCAACATTAAAATTCAAATTCTGCGCCATCCAAATATTACCATCTTTTAGCTTAACAGTTTTATAAACTTGTCCATCTCTAAAATCAGTAAAAGTATTAAGTTCATGTTCATATTCAATTTTAACCCTAAAAATAAACTCCCCTCCCTTATCCTCTTTAATTTGCAATGGATTATGAATCGGTCGTTGGGTGGCATTGGTCGCTTTAATCGTTTGCGTCTTTACATATTGTGCTAAGTCAATTACCGATAAATCGCCTTCATTTTTAGATAATTTCTCCAGTAAAGCAGCCGCAAAAGGGCTATTTTCGCCCGCTACCCCATCTGAAGCAAATTCTTTCCGTCCAGAAGCAATTACATAGCGAGAAGGGTCTTTTTCCAAAGCTTTGGTTGTAGAACGCCGATTCACTAAAAAAGCACCAGCAAAACAAGCATCTAAAATCAATAAAGTATGATGAGTTTGAATCGCTCGAATAAATTTGATGAGTTGTTCATGGGGTAAATAATCGCCTATTTTTCCTTTTCTGCTATCGACGGTTACTAAATAGCTATCGTCAAAATCCTCGTCTAATTCGCCATGCCCAGAATAATAAATGACTAGGTTATCAGGTGGCGATAATTGCTTTTTCAGTTTCCGAAAAGCGTCAATAATATTATCTTTTGTCCCTTTTTCATCCGTAATAAAAACAATATTCTCCTTCTGAAAATTATATTTTTCAGTCAATAGCTTAATGACATCCGTCGCATCTTTTACCGCATTATTTAAAGGGGTACAGTTGATATATTTATCAATGCCAATGGCTAAGAGGTAATTCGTACCACTAATAAAATCCGTCTTCTCTGCTTGGAAATCTTTTTTAGATACAACTGCTTTTGAAGGTTCTTTTTTTGGCATACTATAAAGAAAAATTGTTTTATTCGTGCGGGCGCATCTCAAAATGTCACCTTTTCAGTTTTTTGAAACGCATTCGTAGCTTGGAAATTCATTTCCAAGGAAAAAAATTTGTCTTGGAAATGAATTTCCAAGCTACGAACGACATTTTGAGATGCCCCTATTCGTACTTCCGCTAAATTACAAAGAATAAAGTTTTTTTAAAAAATATATTTTTTATATAAAAATTATTTTAATTTTACCACATCATCCACTCCCCCATCTTATCAAATTTAATCACACTTTACTATTATTCACTCCGACTGATTAAAAATCATCCAATAAAGGTTGTTAACCCTATAGTCATTGACCATCTAAATTTCGGACAACTGGTAGCAAAGCCTTTAGGCTTTCCCGTGACCGACCTTTAGGTCGGATTTGCGTGAATTTACAGGCCTAAAGGCCTTTGACAGGAAAGCATGAAGGCTTTGCTACCAGTTTATGTCAATTCTCCGCAATTTGAGTTAAATACGCAATATCAGAACTTAAATGCCCTTCAATGACTACATGGTAAAAAACGCAATTTATTTTTCTTTCTTGGAAATGAATTTCCAAGCTACTTACCTCGACTGTTCAAAAATACCGATTGTTATCTGCCTAGTAATAGGCCGCTGAAATTTTAGGTTTTACAGACTTATCCGATTTACTAACACAAGCCTGTAAAAGCCAACGTCATTTTACGTACCGTGTACCATCAACCGTTCACCGTGTACCGTAAAAAATATAAGAATCCGAAACAGCATGCGATTGAACAATCAGCAAATAGGTATTTTATTGCCCATACTCATCAGTTTTCTTCCTTTTTTGGCAACTGCTCAAATCAGTTCCCAGGAGACAGCAGCAGAAAAAAACATCCACCACCGCATTGAAAAAGGCTCTATTGGCGCAGGCGTAAGTGTATATGATTTTAATAAAGATGGCTTAGATGACCTGACTTTAGCTTCTGAAAAAGGGGAATTAATTGGTTTTTATATTAATACAGGCACTGCTTTTGAAGCCATTCCAGCTTTAGTCGATAATAAAGAAGAAGTCAAACAGATTTTGTGGGCAGATTATGACAATGATGGTGATGCAGATTTATTTACGACCAGTTTTTATGGGCAGAATCATTTATACCAAAATCAAGGCGATTTATAATTAGTCGAAGTTACGCAAAATAGTGGCTTGTCTTTAGAGAAACACGCTACTTACGGCGCTTGTTGGGGCGATTATAATCGAGATGGTTGGTTGGATTTACTGTATAATGTACATAATTATAACGGCGACCAAACGGGTGGCAATCATTTATACCAAAATAATGCAGACGGTACTTTTACGGAAGTAACCGAAATAGCTGCCATGGGTAATGAAAATCGAGTGCCTTTTGCTTCCGCCTTTTTGGATTATAATAATGACCAATGGCCTGATATTTATACCGCTAATGATAAATTGACTGCCAATACGCTTTACGAAAATTTAGGAAACGGGCGTTTTTATAATGCCAGTACAGACACCAAATCTAATGCTCGCATGAATGGCATGTGCGTGAATGCTGCCGATATTAATCAAGATGGTTGGGTGGATATTTACGTGACGAATACTTTTGTCGGGGGGCAATTATTAGAAAACAGTGGACCACAAGAATCTATTTTAGACATTACTTTTGAAAACGTAGCCCCAGCAATGGGCATAGATTATAAAAATGGGAATGGTTGGAGTTCTACTTTTTTTGATGCGGACAATGACGGCGATTTAGATTTGTATATGTGTGGGAATAGCTCCAATCCTAGTGTAAAAGGCGTCCATTTTTACGAAAATATCGACAAAACACATTTTGAGATTATCACCGATGGTTTTGAGCAAGATACTTTTAATAGTTTCAGCAATGCCATTGGTGATTTCGATGCTGACGGAATGTTAGATATTTTGGTACAGAATAATAACCCCGCCCCTTTTCATTTATGGGATAATCAAACTAGTAATGATAATAATTGGATTAAAATTAAATTAGTAGGAGTTTTGAGTAATCGAGATGCGATTGGTACTCGAATTGAAACGTATGCAGGTGATTTATTCCAATCCAATTTCACCTATTGCGGTTTTGGTTTTTTAGGTCAAAACACCAACAAACAGCATATTGGATTAGGGCAACACTCGCAAGTAGATTCAATGATTATCACTTGGCCATCTGGGCATATTGACCGTTTATATCAACTAGCCCCCAATCAACTTCACGAAATTACAGAAGGGGCAACCACCCATAATCAAATTTCAGTAGCCGCTGACGTCACTATTTTACCCAGAGAAATGAGTACTTCGATAGCAACAATTTCGCCAGCAAATTATTTACAAATTGCTCCTAATCCAGCCATCGACTATTTACAAGTTCAGGCTACTTTTAAAATAGAAATCCTTAGTATTCTATCTTCAACAGGTCAGTCCATCCAGCAGTTTTCAGTACTTCCAACTAATTCAACCAACGTTACGCTTCCTGATTTACCACAAGGATTATATTTATTAAAAGCACAAGATGGTAAAGGAAATTATGCCCTACAGAAATGGATTAAAAAATCTTAAACCTCTATAAGTACCTACAACCAAATAATCGACACTTTATGATGGGCTCTTTTTCCACTTTAAGCATCCCGTCCGCAAGCGGTTCACTAAGAAATAAAGATTCCCCGAATCTTCCTTTCTTAGCTCATGTTAAAAAATATTTCCGTAG
>JBGCFJ010000718.1:0-1998 GCA_045106885.1 Saprospiraceae bacterium | reverse complement strand
GACGATTGAGTACTTACACTTGGGAAGTCTAAGTTATTGACAAATAAGGCTTTCTAAGTTTTGAAAACTTCGCAAGTCTGTTCATTGAGAATCAACGGATAATTTACAGTTGAACTAGCCAAATAAATTTGGCTGTTACGTATGACATGCTACCCGACAGTATTAACTGGACTAACTACTAAGGTTACTATTCGGTAAAGATTATTGGGCAAAGAGTAGTCCTATTTGTATTGGAAAGATGCTCCCTTGCAAGTAATACGACAAAAATAAACGAACATCTTTTACTTGGACGAGCATCGCTTATTTTCACCACAGAGGGAAGGAGTACACAGAGGGCACAGCGTTTTTTTGACGAGTATAGTTTAATTTGTTAGCAGAAAGTTGTTAACTTAAATTTGTCTGAGTACTTAAGCCTTAAATTTATTCAGCTATTATACTATTTTTTATGCTTCTGCCTCATGCGTAAGCCCTTTGCTAAATCATGAATGAATAAATGGCTAGATTCTAAAATCTAGTCATTTTTGTAGCGTAAGATATTCATCATTTATAACTCATAACTACCCAATCTTTCCTTCATCTGCAAAACTATAATACCGATTGTCCCCAATAATTAGGTGGTCTAATATTTTGATGCTGAGAATATTACCAGCAGCTACTAATTTTTTGGTTAACTCTAAATCTTGAGGAGAGGGAAATACATTTCCAGAGGGATGATTATGAGCTAAAATTAGATAAACAGCTTGTCCTTCTATGGCTTTCTTAAAAACGACTTTAGCATCTACTACGGTGCCTGTTGTACCACCAAGACTTACTTGTTTTCTACTAATAATTTTATTAGCTCGATTGAGTAATAGTATCCAAAATTCTTCATGGGGTAAATCCATCAGTAAAGGAGCAATCAAATTGTAGGAATCTCGACTACAAGTAATTTTTGGACGGTCTTTGATATCGGTGAGTTGACGGCGACGACCTAATTCCAAGGCAGCGACTATGGTAATAGCTTTAGCGGTTCCAATCCCTTTAAATTTCATATAGTCGGCAACGGAACGTTTGCCTAATTCATTTAAATCATTTCCTGTCGAACGCAAAATATCTTGCGCTAATCCAACGGCAGACTGTTCTTTTGAGCCTGAACCTAATAAGATACCTAGCAATTCTGCATCCGACAGGTTATGCTTTCCTTTTAATAATAGCTTCTCTCTTGGGCGGTCTTCTGTTGCCCAAGCAGTAATAGCTATATTTTTTACGGTGTGGTTCTCCATAGTAATAGTGTGTCGTCAAGAGTATGAGGGACTGCAATCTAGATTAGCGTTAAAGCTAACTACTTCCACTTTATCATTTGGTATTCTGGTTTTGCTAGAAATACAAATAGTATGAGTCATCATGACTCATACTTTTTTTCATTACTTTAGAGTTATCTAAAATGTTATACGTTGGGGTAAATGATGTGATTTTTTTAAACCAATCACCATTTTAGAAAGATTTGGTTTGTGTATATATAATAAAAGACTAATTATTTCTTATTGAATGAAATTGACAGAATAAGAAACTGAGTCCGCTCAAAACACTTCCCTCGTGTTTTGAGCGTATGTTCAGTATCATTTTGTCCTTTCAAAGTTACAATCTAAGCTTGGTGGATATTATTTTCTTTGTTATCGTTTAGAAATATATTATCCATTTGCTGCAAAATTGTTAGCGAAAATTTTCATGGTGTCCAATCATAAAAACTTACACTTATATAGATGTAGATACTTTTGATATTCCACACTTTTGGTTGATTTTTTTTAAAAAAATAAAATTAATTATTAAAATACCTTTTATAGCCTTTTATTTTATCATCCTACTCTTTCCTTGTACGAAGTATGAAGAAGCATACTCTTGAACCCGAAGGGATGGGCTGCTAAGGAACGGTACAAAACTAAAAAAGCCTAAAGATTCAATTGAACCTTTAGGCTTTTTTATTGCTTAAAGCAGAGAGACTGTTCAAATAAGGGGGGG
>JBGCFJ010000717.1:0-2070 GCA_045106885.1 Saprospiraceae bacterium | reverse complement strand
GTAATAATTCAGATTTAGTAGGTGCTAAAACGCCCGTTAATTCTTGAAAACCTTCTTCAAAATAATGTTCTAATTCCGCCTGTGTATAACCAACTAAGGTCGTGAATTTTGGATGAATGGTTAAATCTGTCAAATTATTTAGCTCAGAAAAGATACTGACTTTGCTAAATTTTGAAACCCCAGTAATCATTAAGAACTGAATGTAAGTCCCTGCATCTTTGATGACAGAATAGAAGGATTTAAGTACTTTTTGGTTTTCTTTAGCTTGAGGTAAGTCATCGAGGTAATCTATAATAGGTTTATCGTATTCATCAATCAATAAAACGACTTGATTTTTTTTGGCTAATTTTTCGATTAATTCTTTAAATAATTGACTAATACCTTTTTCTTCTAAACTTATTTCTTCATTTTTTGCGATTTTATATAATTGAATCTCAATAGCCTTTTCTAAACCTAATTCTTTATACCCGATACTACTGAATCCGATATGAATAACAGGATGCTGTTTGGTCCAATCCCAATGGTCTTGTATCCATAATCCGTCAAATAATTCTTTTTGTCCTTTATATAAAGCTTTGATAGTGGAAAGCGTAAGTGATTTACCAAATCGGCGAGGACGAGAAAGGAAAAAATATTTACCACTTTCGGTTAACCGAAAAATAGTTTCCGTTTTATCAACATAGAGATAATTCTGTTCTCTAATGTCTTTAAAATGTTGTATGCCTATTGGTAACTTTTGCTTCATAATTCAAAAATAAGGTATTTTACATCCTTTACAAAATAAGGAACTAAATCAGTTAAGGGATGAGGAAAATAATAACTTACCAGGGTGATGGAAAGAACTAATAATTGCATATCAACGTCAAAATCCGTTGCCAGTCATCTGTTGCCAAACTAGAATTTCAGGCAACGGATGCATGGCAACGGATAATACAATTTAATGCTTTTATCGAAGCATTAAACCAACTCCATTCTCTGTAAGCATCTTCGTAAAATCAGCTAATTCTTTTACCTTCAATGCCTCATATTCTTACTGAACAGCCACCAATCGTTCCTTCAATAATTTAGGTACCTCCCGATGTGGATTAGTAGGTGGGAAATCAGCAATGGCAATCGTGCCGCCCAAATAATTAATCCTTTCCGTCAATCGAACTGGATAACGCACTTCATCTTGTCCAGTTCCAGTATATTTTAACTGAATAAGTTTACGTTCCAAATTGATTAAAGTAGTGTCCATTTTTGCCGTTGCTTCAATCAAATCGGTTGGTTTTTTCAAAGCCCACCAGAAAAACCTTGTTTGCTTTTGTCATTTAAGGTTAAGTCTGGGCTGATGACTTCCCAAGTCTGTCCTTTATTAGTGGTTCTATGCACATGTTGACTGGTGAACATTGGAGCGAATAAAACTTTCGCCTGTCCCTGCATAGATAATTTCTGAATCAGAAGGCGCAATTACCAAAGCACCAATGGCATGCACAGGTTTGTCATCAAAAATCGGTTTCCAAGCAATGCCGCCATCTACAGATTTCCAAATACCACCCGTTGCTGCACCAACATAATAAGTCAGCGGGTCACCAGGAATCCCTGCCACAGAAATAATTCTATTGCCGACAGGACCAACATGTCGATATTCTAGTTGAGCAATTTGTTCTTTTTCGAGGATTGGCTATGTCCAATTGGTAAATTAACCAAGTAGCTTATGAAAAAGCTAAAGAATAGAAGAATAGGAAAGGAATATCTGTTCATATTTTGTTGGTTTTAATATTAGGAAAAAGGTTTTTCTTAAAGGGTTTTCTTATAAAAATGAAAAAGCTTTTTTTTGACAATTTTCAATTTATAATTTAAAATTGTCAAAAGGGGATAGCCCTTAGTTCTTGGTTATAAAATTTCATTATTAGTAGTTATTTTAACAAGAAACCCTTTTCTCTCTTTTTGTGTGCTTTTGAAAATTGGGTAGTGCTACATTTGTAAGGCTATGTCTAAGTAAACCCCATAAGAAATATTAAGTTTATAAAATATTATAGACTTACATTTATAGCACTACCGAAAATTGAACATTTTAAATTGAAAATT
>JBGCFJ010000716.1:0-4525 GCA_045106885.1 Saprospiraceae bacterium | reverse complement strand
AGAATAAAAAACTCCGCTCTCAATAATGACAAGTCATACCATCAATTTTTTTATCACCTTATCTTTTTTACTGCTGGGTACTAGCCTGCCTGCGCAGAAATACCTTTTTGATGCCAAGCTATTGACCTCCGAAGATGGACTTGCCAATACATCGACTTCAAGTGTCCATAAAGACAAAAATGGCTATTTATGGGTTGGAACAAAAAGCGGTTTAAATAGATATGATGGGTATAATTTTAATTTATATACAAAAGAAAAAAATAATTTATTTAAAAATAATAAAGTTCATCAAATAAAGGAAGACGCTGCTGGTAATTTATGGTTATTTTATTTTTCTGATAAAGGACATTTACCAACTAGTTTAGATAAAGTTGAAGCCATTGATATTTTTAATCCTCAAACAGGAAAAGCAACATCATTTAACCTTTTTTTTAAGGATAAAGCGCCATTTACACTTAATGAATTAAATAATCCCCACATAATAGATGATAAAAGCCGAATCTGGCTAACTACTAAAAGTGGAGAACTATACCTTTTTAAAAATGGTCAATTTCTGAAAATATACGAACAAGAGAATGCCTTTATTCAATATGTGACGGTCGATAATGAGGGCAATATTTGGCTAGGATATGACAAGACAATCACGAAAATAAATTTAGATGGAGTCGTGCAGGAAACTCAGCACCTTTCTGATGATGTATTGGGTATTTGGACAGATAATAACGAACAATTATGGTGGGCTACAGGGAATTGGGTAACTGAACATTGGAAGCATAAGCCTACAGATAAATTAAAAAAATATACAAAGATATGGTCAAAAGAGAAACAAGGCACCGTATCCCAACTTATTTTAAATAAAGATGGGGAAGCTATTACCCTTGATTTTATAAATACTTTTTTTCTTCATCGCAGTAAAGCGGGATATTGGTATGCACAAATAGAAAATCAGCTAAATCTTTTTGACAGAAATGGGCAATTTATGTACAATTATCACAATCATCACGACATAGTAAAAAAAGACTTACGAGTTGGTTATGAAAATTATTTCGAAGCAGATAATGACGAATTTTGGTCATCTACGCCTCTTGGATTGTTAAAGACCAAGGTTAGCATAAATCCTTTTAAATTAACTCAAGGAAAAAATGGGCATGCGGATTACAGAGGAATTACGGAAGCAGAAAACGGTACAATTTTTTTTCAATGTATTGGCCTTTATCAATTTAACCCTAAAAATTCAACACCTCCAGAAAAAAACAACTTGCAAAGGTATTATACTTTAATTTATGAAGATAGTATAGTTTGGTCAGGGACTTATTCTAATGAGTATCTTGGTACTCAACTTGATTTACGGACAAAAGAATTATTTTTTTATGAAAAAGCGGATAATTTAAACCGTTTATTATCCTATACAGCCTTGAAAACAACTTTACCTTCCGAATATTTAATAGGTACAGACAAAGGATTGTGTTATCTTAATATTCAACAAAAAAAAATCCGCCCTTTTACCAAGTATAATGGGTTTGATACATTAAAGCAAAGTCAAGTTTATCATTTCCATAAAAATGCTAAAGGGATTTGGTTAGCGACTAATAATGGCGTTTTCTTAATGGACGAAGTAGCAGGCATTGTTCGAAAATATAATATAACTTCTAAAGATTTACCGGTCAACTCTATTCGCTATATTCATGAGACCAAAGCAGGCGTTTTTTGGTTAGCCACCAAAGATGGTGGAATTATTCGATGGGAACCTGCTCAGACTAAAGGACAAGTTTCGGCCTACCAGCAATTTACTACTCAAGACGGTTTGTCTGATAATGCGACCTACGCCATTTATGGTGATGATTATGGTAAACTTTGGGTTCCAAGTGATAAGGGGTTAATGTGTTTTGATGAAAAAAATTTTGGAATCAGAACCTATTTAACAAAAGATGGATTACCTCATAATGAATTTAATTTAACGGCACATTATGAAGCAAAGGATGGTACGCTTTATTTTGGAGGACTAGGCGGGTTGATTTCCTTTCACCCTGAAACATTTAGAAAACAATCCGCGAAAAACTTCCCGCTTCGATTTAATAAGTTTAATGTTTTAGAAGCAAAAACAGAAGACTTAACAGATAGAACAGCTATACTTGAAAGAGATTCAATAATAATCATTCATCCAACAGACAAACTTTCTGAACTTTATTTTTCTTTTTCAGATTATGATACACCAGATCAACACCAATACACCTATAGATTAAAAGGATACATTAATGATTGGATGTATATGCCTAATAATCATCTTCGTATTCCAAATTTACCTTATGGCGACTATCAACTGGAGGTTAGAGGTAAAAATTTAAATACCCATTGGTCTTCTGAAGAATTAGTTTTAGGGATTAAGGTATTAAAACCTTTTTATCTTCAATGGTGGTTTTTATTAGGAATTCTTGTAGCCGTAGCTAATGGGGTATTGTTTTTTGTAAAATGGCGTTTAGCAGCACTCGAAAAAAAACGTCAAGTAGCAGCCATTCAGGAACTGGATAAATTAAAGACTCGATTTTTCACTAATATTACCCATGAATTTCGTACGCCGCTTACCTTGATTATTGGTCCATTAGAACAAATGCTAAAAAAACAATCTGTCACGATGAATGGGCGAAGCATCAAAGGCGTACTTAAAAATGCTCGACACCTCTTAAATCTTATCAACCAATTGCTTGATTTATCAAAATTGGAACATGGAGGTATGAAAGTAGCCGTAAGTCATGGAGATATTGTTCATTATACAGAAGAATTGGTTGAGCAAATTAAGCCCCTAGCAGATAAAAAAGAATTGACGCTTCGGTTTTTTAGTAACCAAAGTGTATGGAAAATAAATTTTGATAAAAATAAATGGAACAAGATTATTAATAACCTTCTATCTAATGCCATTAAGTTTACCCCAAATGGTGAATATATTCAAATAAAGCTATTAAAAATAGTCACAAAAGGGGTGGATAGTATCTATTTGGAAATCACAGATTCAGGTGTGGGCATTGAGAAAGAACAACTCCCAAAAATCTTTAATCGCTTTTATCAAGTAGATGGTTCTACTACTCGCTTTCAAGAAGGGACAGGTATCGGTTTGGCAATGGTCAAAGAATTAATAACGTTACAAGGTGGAACGATAGAGGTAACGAGCGAATTAGGAGAAGGGACTTCTTTTGAAATAAAGTTACCGATTTTGGAAGCTACTTATCTTGACAATGCGCTTCAACCAATAGCCGTAACGGATGATGCTTTACCACAATTACCTGCATTAGAACAAACGGTAGAAGAAGCGGTTGCTGCAATTAGCCCTACCAGAGAGCGATTAAAAATATTGATTATAGAAGATAATGACGAAATGAGGGCATTTATTCGAGAACATTTAGATACTGCTATTTATGAAATTTCAGAAGCGAATAATGGAATAGAGGGCATTGAAAAAGCAGTAAATATTATCCCCGATTTGGTAATCTCCGATGTCATGATGCCAGGAAAAGACGGTTTTGAAGTGACGCACACACTTCGCAATACAATTAGCACTTCTCATATTCCAATTATTTTATTGACGGCTAAAGCAGCATTAGACAGTAAGTTAGAAGGGTTGAAAAGAGGAGCAGATGCCTATTTAACGAAGCCATTTAATTTTGAAGAATTAACTACTCGTATTCAGAAGCTGATAGAAATTCGCCAGCTTTTGCAGCAGCGGTTTCAAAAAGGAGTTATTAAGTTACCTGAAAATAAAGCGATACTTCCCTTTGAAGCAGAAAATGAATTTATGAAAGAAATTCGAGCAATTATAGAAGCTCACCTCAATACCGTTGAACTCAATGGAGCATTTATTGGAGCGAAACTAGGCATGAGCAGAATGCAGTTGCATCGGAAACTTAAAGCCTTAATCAATCAATCCGCTACTGAATTGATTAAGGAAACTCGTTTGCAAACAGCTCATCAGTTACTATTGATAGGCAAATACAATAGTTCTGAAGTCGCTTATCGAACGGGTTTTAATACGCCTGCTTATTTTTCTAGTACTTTTAAAAAGCGGTTTGGGTTTTCGCCTTCGGAGATATTGAAGGAGGGTTGATAACAAGTCCTGTTAAATAGTTATTGAAAAGTCTAGGTGCTGTTAATATAAATTTTATTCATCAAAATATTGCAGTTTATAACCAGAAATAAGACCTTTGGAATTCCTAGAAAGCTGACTACCAAACAAATATAATTTTCTCGTAAATTATTGAATATTAAAGAAACCATCACTTGACCATAAAATTATTTAAATTATCATTACTGTATTGTTTGCTCCAGCTAGTAATTATAACTGCTTTAGCTGCTCAATCTAATAGTCTTAATCTACCTATTCCATCCACTAAAATATTTCAGCCCGAAACCAAAGATTTTAATACCCAGAAATATCTTATTGATATTCAACACATAAAGACTGAACACGGATTAGCCAACTTAACAACTACCGCTATTTGTAAGGATAATCAAGGATTTATTTGGATTGCCACAG
>JBGCFJ010000715.1:0-6395 GCA_045106885.1 Saprospiraceae bacterium | reverse complement strand
CTAAGTAAAATTTAATTTTCAATTTTCAATTTCAAATTTTCAATTTTAAACCACCTTCGGCGGGAATTTGAGGTTGAGGTTGAATTTGAGATTAACAATTATCGACATTTCAAAATATCGACAATTTGTTGGTTTTAAATTATGTGTAAGCGCCTAACTTCAATACCATTCTTTTAGAAAAATAACCTATATGCGCATTCAATTTACAGGAGATACTTTTATTCATTCGGATATCCATGATTTAACAATCGAACCTATTGGTGTTTTATTTAAGGAAGTTACAACAGAAGTAGAGGCAGAAATGGTGGAAGGACAAACTTTTAAAGGCAGTAATAAATGGTATAAGAGTACCAATGGGGAATTCTATTTTTGGAGTGGCAGGGCCAAAGTGATAGACAATATTGGGGAAGAGGCCCCTTCTTTTTCCATAAAATGGCCAACTTTAACTTATGATGAACATAAAATGAATTGGGCGATTCAAGATTTAGACATTTTAGAAAAATTTTGGAAAGAATGGGGTTTAACTGGATTGGGCGTAAAAGTGGCGATTATTGATTCGGGTATAGATTTAACAAATCCTGACCTAAAACCTGCCGTCAAAGCAGCAAAAAATTTCATTGCTGGAGCAGATGAAAATGATGTCTCTGATGTTGTTGGACATGGTACTAAGTGTGCTGGTTTGATTGGAGGGAGAGGCTTTCAGAAAGTATTTGGTATGGCACCAGAATGTGAATTGTACATAGCAAAGGTTGGTTCTAAAAACAAAAGAACAACGCTAAAAAGTTTTTCGGCAGCACTGGATTGGGCTAAGGATATGAAAGTGGATATTATTTCCATGAGTACTGTTTTACGGGAAGGCGCTTTTAGAAGAAGTGTTAATAAAAAGAAAGCGTTTCAGAAAAAAATTGACGAACTACATGACGCAGGAATCTTACTAGTAGCGGCTACAGGAAATGATAATTTAGCACCTGATGTCATTCGGCATCCCTCTTATTTTACGAATTGTTTATCTATTAATGCCATCAAAAAAGAGGGTAGTTTACATCCTATTGCAGGCAAAAGCAAACAAGTAAATTTAGTTACCGCAGGAGATGATTTATTAACAACTGGTTTGCAAAGTACCGTTGCTAAATTTAGTCAGACAAGTGCAGCAGCAGCCTGTTGTAGTGGTATTTTAGCACTACTCAAACAATACATTAATCAATCAGACAACCCTTCATTACCCATTGCTGACCTTTGGAAAATCTTGGAAGAAACTGCTAATTATTCAGGTTTTGATAAATGTAACGATTTGCAATTTGGTTGCGGCGCAATTAATCCAGTTGGGGCTAAAGAAGGGATTGACTTGAAAATTTTAGGTTAGACATGGATGAAATACTTATCCAATAGTGTTTATTCTAAAACAAATCGTATAGGAAGTGCTTCTAGAACTTGGAGTTCTATCTATTACCCACAGAATAACTTTTAGAGTGCCGAAGCTACGCTCCTTTGAAAAAAAGAGCTAAAAATGGCATTTCTACAGACAGTGTCGGAGCGATGCTCCTTTAAAAATGTCCAAAGAGCATCGCTCTGACCCCGTCTGTAGCAAAATGATGTTTAAAATGCTCGAAAGGAGCGTAGCTTCGACCCCATTTTGCCATTTTATTTTGTGGATAATCAATAGAACTTGGAGTTCTGGAAGTACTAAGCCTTTCAGAATAAAGTCTAATGAGTAAATGAGTAAATGAAAAAATGATTAAATGAATAAATAGAGCATATCTAGCCTGGTTTTTCGGTAAAAAAATTGAATTTTAGGATATATTTACTCATCTATTCATTGACTCATTGATTATTGACTTCTTAAAATCAAACTACACTATTATGAGATTCTTTACTCTTTCACTAATTACCTTTTTTCTTTTTACTCTAACCTTCTCTGTCAATGCTCAAATCGCTTGCGAAGATGCAATAGCTATGTCTAGAGCATATCAGGAGAAAACAAGGGAAGGAGAAACCGCACAAGGAGAAAGCTTAGTACCTTATCTATTAAATTATATTCCCAATGCGCCTGACAGCTCTAATTTAGGAAGTGTCAGTGGTTATTTTAGCGACAATCCTTTTATAGCGCCCTTAATACCTGTTGGCATTTCAGAATTCAGTTCATCCCAAGTCAATCGGAGGGCTGCTAGACGGTCTAACTTTATAGGTAGTATCAAAGTTCCCAGTACGGTTGTCACAGGATTAACGGATTTTCTGGTCGAACGCACTAAAGAAGAATTGAATATTGCTTTTTTTCAAAAATTTCAAGCAGCATTAGAAAAACAGGAAGAACTCGCTATTCTATTTCCAGAAACTGCCCACGAATTGGAAACCATTAATACGAATATTTACCAATTTAATTATTTTCTACAATCTTTACGTACTAAATTTTATGTGGATTTAAGAAATATGCCAGACCATCTGGCAACCTTAATGCAGGACAATAATTTGATTAAAGACCCTACGCTCAGCATGATTTCCTACGATGTGTTAGAAGTTGCCAATAAAATCACCAATAATACGACCCCCAATGAAATCATTCATTATTTAGCTACGGATGCCTATTTTCAAACAACCACGCCAGAAAATCTTCCTCCTGCTTACCAAAACGCATTAAAAGATGTAAGGGCGGGTTTTCAATTACTAGATGTTTTTGCACAAGGTTTGTCTAATTCTGACCTTAGACAACAATTTGTCAGTATTCATGATTTAAATGCACTTGTTAAAGATACAACTGCCTTCAAAATCTTCTTGGGGCTGGTTTACGAAAAGGGTAAAAATATTGAATTTGGCAATGGACAAACATTGGCTGAATTATTTGATAAACAAAAAGTGGAAGGCATTAAAAAAACAATTACGAAATTGGTCGTCTATGGTTCTCAGATTCAAAAAGCTTATGCAACCATTCAGGATAGAATAAAAAATGGCCAAATACCCGATTATGCAGATTATTATAATTTCATTAATCCAACCCTACAAGCACTCGATTTGAGTATCGACTTTAAAAATATTTTTACCGCCGCTACCGACCCTCAAACTATTGCTTATTTTGATAACATTATCAATATTTTGCGGAATGTTAATATTACGATTTTCAACCTAAAACAAAATGATTATCAAGCGGCTATTGTGAGTGGTAGTCAAGTGGTAGATGCCATTTTACCGACATCTGTAGAAAATACTAAAGTTTATACGGACTTCATTAGGTTTGGTAATTTTATGGCAAATGTAATTGAAGCCAGTTCTTCTTCTCAAGTGTCTACTTTAATTGAAGCCGCAGCCTTACCCCCTGGTAGTTCTGTGGTCAAGAAAAGAACCCCTTTTAATATTGCGCTCAATACTTACCCTGGTGTGTTTTTGGGAAGAGAAGATTTAGCGGGAATTGACCATCCAACAGATGACCAATTTAATGCTTTTGGTGTTACGACTCCGATAGGTATTGCGGTGAGTAAAGGTTTGGGAAACAAAGGCGCGATAACTGCTTTTGGTAGTTTAATAGATATTGGGGCGATGTTTGCTTATCGCTTCAATGATGAAAATAATCAAGCCAGTGATTTGCCTGCTATTAAGGTAGAAAATATTTGGTCTCCAGGTGCTTACCTCATCTATGGTTTCGGCGCAGACTTGCCCATTTCTTTTGGATTCGGTGTGCAAAAAGGTCCATTGGTAAGAAAAGTAGACCAAAATGTTTATAACATTAGTGAGACTAGTGCAACTCGTTTTACCCTCTTTTTATCCGTGGATATTCCTTTGACCAATATTGCTACTACTGGTGGAATGTTGAGTCGAAATAAAGGGGTTAATTAGGAATCGGTGGTTCACGCAAGAAGTAAATAGTAGTTTAGACGAGCTTATTTTGGTCTTAGTTTTTGTCTTGAAAATGTGCGTCTATCTAGATAAATGACTATTTTTAAGTCAGAAAATAAGGGCGAAAGTTTACAATCCCGATGTGTCGGGGAAGCCGTATAAACTGTTAGTTATTTCTTACGTGAACCACTAGTTTCCTAGTTGTGCTATAACGGTCTTGTATCTATTTTTACCCGATTTTGCAAAAAATAGTAGACCGCTTCAATTAATCTTGCCGACTCTTCACCGTATAACTCCGAGGAATATCATTATTCACCTCAAAATTAAGCTGATTGCCTTGCTTTTCGAATAAAATCAATTCTACTTCTTCTCCTATTTGCATTTTTAAAGAATAGGTTCCTTTGGGAAAAAGCGAAAAATCCACAGCTAATAAATTAGGACCTGTAAAAACGAATTTAGTTTCCTTAGAAAGTAAGGTATTCGTTTCATCTTCGATACTATAAGTTAAACGCCCAGAGATAAGGGAAGAATAGTAGACAGACAAAATACCTTGTTCTGCTGAATCGCTAATGTCTGAGACTTCTTCTACCAATAGGTTATTTTGAAAATTTTGGCTAACTGCAATCACTTTAGAATAACTATAAGTATCATCTAGCAATTGTTCCTTAATTCGGTAATAAGCGATGGAACTATTGGTTTTGATGTCTAAGAAACTATAATTGGTAGTTGACTCCTCTCCTTTTTGAGCAGTACACTCAAAAACTGGGAAATATTGAACGCCATTAACAGATTTTTCGACAATAAAATGTTTGACATGTTCTTCTTCAAGCGTTGTCCAGTTAATAATAGTTCCAATATTGAGGTTTTGTCCATTGATGTCTTGATAGACAACTTGTGCTGCTAAGTGGATAGAACAAAAAATAAGAAGTAAACAGCAGGCTAAATTGAGGATTTTCATAAAAGTAGTTTTTTTAAGTTTCAATAGAAATAAACGAGCATTTGGTGATTAAACCAGTACTAATTTTTATTAAAACATTTGAGCCTACTTTTAGAAATTTTGCGTGAATAGAAAGAAAAGGACAATTGACATCCTATTCTAAAAAAGTGATTTACGTTCCCTCTAAAACAATTAAACTAGCCACCCAAAGGGTAATAAGTATAATAGTGTTTATTGTGTTGAAAATCTTTAATGACTCTACATAATTTGAAAAATTGAAATTGAGCCTGTTTATTAACAGGGAATGCAAGGGGGGAAATGATATTGTATTTATTTGGAGTATAAATATTACTCGTAGATTTTGTGTAAGTACCAACACACAATTACTATTAATTTTCAGCGGATTCTTTTCCCGCTATTTTCCTTCAAAAAATAAACCCGTAGCAGTGCTATGACTTGATTTTTTGAAGAAAACTATCGAAAAAATAACCTCCCTGAAATTTTAATCTAATTATGAGTTGGTACTTATATGAAATAAAGCAATAATTATTCCATTTTATAAAAAAAGAAGATAAACGCTTTTATTGAAAACAAAGAATTCCTGTTACATACTTACTACTTTTTGTTTGTCTAAAAGGTAGATATTGTAAAATTTTATTAGCTGAATAATCGTCGATTGCTTCATATTTTAACTCCAGTATTACTTTTTGTTCAATAAAAGGATTTTGTTGAAAAGTGCTTTGATGCAAAGGGGGATAGAATGCTAAATCCCAATCAATGGTTATTCTAAATTTACCATCACTTGTTCCAAAATAGCTGCGTTGATAGGTGTTCAAAAGGGTAGGAGAGAGGTGGAGCAGATTCGTTGAAAAAGGACCAATAGTTAATTGATTGACCTGTTCGGAAATGGTTTTTAAATCTTTTAAAGAAGAATCAGGGAAAGTCGTGATTTCTTTGCGGCCTAATTCATTATGCTTAATTTTTATTTCAAAACGGGGATTATTTATTTGTTGTAAATCTTTGCCATACCATCGCAAACGATATTTTTTTCGTTGATTACTACCTTCAATATTATGCCGACAAGTTTGATAATCAGGCGTGTCAAAATAAATATTATTGACTTGCCGATTGGGAAATATTTTTCGAAAACCCGCAGGGTGTAGCCTTACAGCTTGTTCTACTGCAAATTTAGACAAATGCGTTATTTGGTATTTTCGTTCGTATCTCATGGCTATAGGATAACAGAATTTTTACAGGATGACAAGTTTTAACTCCGTAACTTGTCCCGTATTTTTAATCGGGATTTTAATCGGAGATTATTCATGATTTACAGGATTTTTGTTCAGCGAATTAGGTAGTCAGGTGAAAAATTGATAATTATCCGTTGCC
Source organism: Saprospiraceae bacterium (assembly GCA_045106885.1). Lineage (GTDB taxonomy): Bacteria > Bacteroidota > Bacteroidia > Chitinophagales > Saprospiraceae > JAFMDF01. The sequence continues at coordinate 244 of JBGCFJ010000715.1, read as the reverse complement.
TTTATTCCTCCGTTGGTCTATTTTCTACCAACAGATAAATGAAGGCAACGGATTTGGAGTATTAAAATAATAGTTTAATTTTTTTAATATCATTCTTTTACCTGACGCTCTAATAGTTAAGGATTTATAGATAATCAGAAAGAAAATTGATACCTAGAAAGAAGTGAGCAGTCAGACCGTTTATTACATAAACTGTCAGAAGTCAGATTGAATAAATGTAAATATATGACATTCAGTTGGTTGC
>JBGCFJ010000714.1:0-1701 GCA_045106885.1 Saprospiraceae bacterium | reverse complement strand
AGCTGTTCCAAAATCTATCATTGGATTACTTTCGTTATCGTCGCCACAGGAAAAAAGTGCTAGTAATAGTAAGCCTAAAAGAGTTGCTAAAGAAAATTTTATAGTATTCATTATTATTTTTTTTATGTTTTTAAAAAATAGATTATTTGATTTTAAAATTGCTTCTAATCTTTTATAAATTTCAGTCCTAAGGTGAATATGCTTGAACTAAACGTTGTATTTCTATCATACAAATAATATTTCAAATCAATACTTTTTAGTCCCCATTTGCGAATATGTGCTTTGGCAAAAATATCCGTGTAAGAAACGCCAAAACCAAACTGATTGGCTGAAAATTCAGCTAAATCGTAATCCGAAGTATAAAATTCCTCTGTAGATAATGCCGTTTTATGAGGAGCGAAATAATCAGCAGCAGTTTGGTTGTAAAACCTGTAAGAGGGGTATAAGGTGAATTTATTGGTCAGCTTAATGGGAATTTCAAGACTTGCTGTATGCGAATTAATTCCCCAATCATCCGTATAATATCTATAATAAGTTCTTAGGGTAATCACTTCATTTAAGTACCAATTTAGTCTCCCGCCAATCGCCACTTTCAATCTACTATCTGGTAGTCGTTCATTTGCGTCGGCTAATTGAAAATTATCTATAAAAGAAGGTGCCACATCACTAAAATACACTCTCTGAAACGGCGTCGCCAATAAGCCTTGTTGTTGAACCACATCTAAAGACAAAGACCCTTGCACATTTTTGTGTAAGATTTGAGAAAACCCTAATCCTACTGCATAAGAATTTCGTCCCGTGTCCTCAAATTCGTTAAAAGTAGGGGTATAGTCGGTATTTCCTGTAATGGTATTATTAGCAAATAAGTTATTACCCAAACCATTTTCTCCTTCAGAAAATGACCTTAATTCAAATGGATAAATAGTGGTCCAATTATCAAAAAATAGATTTGCAGTTAGACTTAGTTCCGTGTTCTTCTCATTGAATAGTTTGGTAAACGAGCCACCAATACCTATCGAAGAATAATCATACTCTGTTGATAGAGAAGCTTTTGCCGACCAAACTGTATTTCTGTCATCAGAACTATGACTGTAACTGCCATTAATATTAGCCCATACATCACCGCTAGATGCACCCGTAGATGCTTGAAAAGGGTCTGCTGTGCCATCGTCAAAAGGGTCTACATTACTGGAGGATGCAGAAGTATAAGCAGATATTCCAGCATCTATCGTCAGTACGTCATCATCGTTCAAAGGGATAGCGAGGATATAAGTTAATGTAAAATCGGTCAATTCTTCAGTTCCAAGTCCACCACTCACCGCAGCGTTATCTCCATCTTGGCTATAGTAGCTGGTCAATAAATCAATCTCTCTATTTTCCAGTACCCGTTTTTTATAAACTTGGGTCGTGTCTTGCGTTTTTTGGGCAAAACTTACAAAGGAAGAAAGTAAAAAACTACTTAATAAAATATATTTTAAAATACGCATAATTTTTAGTTAATTATAGAGTAAATTTTTGAGGTAGAAGACTAAATTCATCGTTTATCATTCATGCCGCTTCGCGGTTCTCTCGCTTGAAAGTCCACAGGACTTTCATTCCGTTTTTCAAACGGAAATCGCTCGTTCATTAATTACACCCACATCCGCCACCTGTTTTTCCACCATTTGCCCCAGCTGCCGCCTCTCTATACGAATGCATAGT
>JBGCFJ010000713.1:0-11065 GCA_045106885.1 Saprospiraceae bacterium | reverse complement strand
AAATGGTGTAGTATGGGTGGCTACTAATGATGGGATTTTGGTTGAAATTAATACAGTTACGAATGAAGTGCAAGCGGATTCTTTGAATTCAAAAGATAGTGTTAAGCTCCAGATTCGACAAATCATGTACGAATCAAACAGGGTTTTAGTAGCTACCTCTAAAGGACTTTATGCATTTGATTTAGCGGATAGAGTATTTAGACTATTGGAGACAACTGCCGATTTAGAAATTAACACTTTTGCTAAAGATAAAAATGACCATTTATGGTTAGGTACGATGCGACAAGGTTTGAAAAAAATGGCTATTAAGGGAGGGGAGATTATAACGCCTGATGCTGGCAATTTACCCTTTACTTTGATTGATAAAATTGTGATAGGTAAAGATAATGAACTTTGGTTATCTACCCAAGATGGTATTTATTTGTTGGATAAATCCGTCCAGACCCATGCGGAAGGAAGTTTCAAAATTTATAATAAGGAAGATGGCTTAGTTTTTAATAGTTTCTATCTACATGGTTTTATTTCGTTGCCCGATGGAACGTTACTACTCGGTCAAAAAGATAAATATTATCACATTCGGCCTGGCTGCCTTAGAGAACCTAAAACCATTAAACCTGTATATCTAACTAGCTTTCAGATTCTAGGAAATACAACGCCTACTCCCATTCAGCAATTAAAAAATATAGAATTAGGTCCAGATGAAAATTTTTTCAATATCTATTTTTCTTCCCTCACTTATTGTCAAGCGGATAAGGTTCGCTTTACTTATAAAATGGAAGGCTTAGATAAAGATTGGATTATTACTAACCCTGGACAAAATCATCAGAACTACACCAAGCTTGATGCAGGAAAGTACACCTTTAGGATTCATCGAATAGGTTTTACGGAAGATGAACAACAATTGGAAATAGTTATTCATCCTCCCATTTGGTTGAGTACAGGTGCATATATACTTTATGCGCTGCTTGGCTTAGGTGCATTATTTGGTATTTATCGTTTTCAATTAAAACGACAGTTGGAACGACAAGAATCACAAAACCTAAAAGAAATTGATGCGGTTAAAAATAAGGCGTACGCTAATATTACGCATGAATTTAGAACGCCACTTACGTTGATTTTGGGACTTTCGGAGCAGCTACAAAAATTAAACTTAGGAGAAATTGCTAGTCAAAAAATAGCGGGTATTAGAAACAATGGTAACCGAATTTTGAGTCTAGTCAATCAGATTCTTGATTTACGAAAAATAGAATCTGGAAAATTTCAAATCAAGCTCGTTCAGAAAGAGATAGTCCCATTATTAGAATATGCAGGGCAAAACGTCAAACCATTAGCAATTGATAAGAACATCAAATTGGAACAAAATATTGAATTTGATTCGCTCATCATGGACCATGATGCGGATAATTTGATTTCCGTTATTTCTAATTTACTAGATAATGCGATTAAGTTTACGCCAGAAGGTGGTACTGTTAGTTACGCTGTTAAGCAAGATAACAAGCAACTTTTAATCGAGGTAGCTGATTCTGGAAAAGGAATTAATCCCGAAGATTTACCTAAGATTTTTGATAGATATGTGGGAACGAATGCCCCCAATTACACTAGTACGGGAATTGGTTTATCGCTTACTAAAGCACTTGTGGAGTTAATGGGTGGAAAGATTGAGGTACAAAGTACAATAGATAAAGGCAGTAAGTTTACAGTTACACTACCCATTACTCAAAAAGCTGCTAAAGCAGAAATTGAGAAACCATTATTGGCTACTCTTGCTGTAAGTAAGCCAATTACCTTACCGAATCAAGTCATTGATACAGAATCTGATAAACCTATCGTTCTAATTGTAGAGGATAATTTAGAGATAGCACAAATGGTTGGAGCAATATTTGATGATAAATATCAGCTGACCTTTGCTATGGATGGAAAAGAAGGATTGGATAAAGCAATGGAAATTATCCCTGATTTGATAATTAGTGATGTGATGATGCCCTTGATGGATGGCTTTGAACTTTGTGAAAGCCTCAAAGCGGATAAACTAACCTCTCATATTCCGATTATTCTATTGACAGCAAAAGTGACAAATGAAAGTAAAATTGCAGGACTCAAAAGAGGAGCTGATGCGTACTTAACTAAACCTATCAATCAGCCAGAATTATTACTTTCAGTTCATAATGCGCTACAAAACAGAACTGCTTTAAAGGCACATTATTATGCTAAATTTACAGAACAAGTAACCGAAACGATAAAAGTATTTAACCCAATTGAAGGCATTGACTTTGATATTGAAGATGCTTTTTACCAACAAATTTTAGCAGTTTTAGCCAAAAAAAGTCATGATGTAGATTACACGATTATAGATTTAAGAGCCGATTTAAAAGTTAGTAAGACTCAACTGAATCGAAAATTAAAATCAATAATCGGATTAACGACAGGAAATACCTTAAAGTTTTTCCGATTTCATAAAGCAAGAATTTTATTAAAAACCACAAGTCTAAATATTACAGAGGTAGCGTTTCAGGCAGGATTTAAAGACCCTTCATATTTTACGAGAACTTTTAAAGCCGCTTATAAAATAACACCTACCAATTTTAGAGAATCTGGGGATGGGAACATAAATGGTGAGTAAGCCTATCTTGTTAATCTATTAACAAAAGAAGGTCGAAGTTTCACAACTCCGACCCATCTGAACATAGCATATAATTTTTATTATACGTAGGTTACACTAGATGGGCTGATGGTACAAAGTTGCGAACTATTGCAGGCTTTTACTAGGAGAATAGAACCAATTTTAGGATTATAGGACCATTTCGAAATCTTTTAATTGTTCAATTTGCTCACTTCCCATCCCTTATTTTAGTCTTACTATAAAAATTTAGCTAAAATCCTAGGACTTTTGAACCAATTCTAGGATTATAGGACCATTTTGGACGAAAAATAGGCTTTTTTTGTTTTTGTGGAGCTAAAAAGGGTAATCGAGTAATAATTTATCAAAAAAGAGATTTTTCAATAAATCCTACTGTATTATATCATCAACTATTTACCTCATCATTAGCTCAATTTAATTACTGAATTCTTCTAAATTCTCCTCTATTTTTCGTATTTTAAAATGAAGGAGTGCAAACTCCTGAACCGCTATGCGGATGGGAGGCATTTATCTCTTTAAAATGACCGTTTTAGAATGGCTACGCAAAGTATTTACAAAGAATTATATGCGGGTGTGACGCTCAAAGAAGTTAGGATTTTCATCATTGAAAAATGTCGGGAGTATTATCAGGTAGGATTTGGCTTTCCTCAAAATGCTATTATTATTGACGATTGCTTTTTGAAGTTCTATAATGTTGAAGGAGTGTGAACTCCTGAACCGCACAGCGGATGGGAGGCCAGCCTGATGGTGAGCATTTCTCAGAATGGCTCTTTAAGTATAAGTATAATGAGGTGAAGGAATACTATAAGCAGGAGATTATTTCTAAGCAGCTTACTTTCTTATTTTGAGAATTAACTAGGTTTAGAATGTAAAACCAAATATTCATTCACATCCTCTTGGTAAAAATCCTGTTGCTCAACAGGGAACTGTTCCTGCAAAAGAGCCAAACCCTTATCCCCTGCCTTATCCTTATCAAAAAAGGAAAGTATTTCAGAAAATTGTCGTCGCTTTAAGTAAGGAATAATTCGTTTGACCATTGAGGTACTATTCAAAATAATGACTTCTCCATCCAGAAAAATAATCCGTTTTCTAATAACTCTAGAATGTAAAACGATGTAAGATAAATAATCAAACATAGATTCAAAGATATACAATCGGTCCTTTGCCGATGGAATTAAAGTAATACCTTTCTTACCGCTACAACCTTTGAAAGTAAATCCTTTGCCTGACCGTAACTCATAACCACCTTTAGTTCCCCAACCAATCGCTAAATAAAATTTATCCTCCATTTGATACCATACTTGTTGCAGGTAATGCTTGGCTAAACCCAAAGGAATTTTCCGGTCTTCTGTAATATATTGAATCAGTCTTTCATCTTTGAGTGGATTAGTATTTTTGATTTGAATAGGATTTTCGGATTTAGGTTTGGCTGCTGGTCTGGGTAAATCTAATGGTCGCTGGTTTCCCGCTAATAATTTTAGTGCATCGAACCTGTTTGATAAGGTATTCAATTTTATCACCAATTCAATAATGGTACCTCCTTCCCCTTCTCCGAAATCATTCCACAAATCTTCCCCATTATCTCCTCCAGACTCATTCAGAAAAAAAGAAGGTTCAGTTTCTATTCGAAAAGGAGAAAAGTACGCTAGTCGCCCTCTACGCTCTTTGGTAGGATGATGCCCTAGTTGGGCTAAGTATTCTTTGATACTTAATTGTTTGGCAGTTTCAAAAGTCATAGTATATTGTTTAGTTTTCTTGGTTTAAAGATAGGTATTTCTAGTCAAAATACTAAGCATTTTTTATCGCCCATTTCCAATTTTTTGAAACGACCTTCAGGGCGAATTATAGCTCAAAAAATCTTATTGGTAGAATAGATTCTCGATGTATCTATCCTACCAAAACCCGTTTGAATAGTTTTTTACATTAATATTTTTAATATTTAAAATAAGGAGAGTTGATTCTTTTTCTTTTCATAAGCTTTCCATTCTTTACTTTTAGCAGATTCTTCCAGCCATGCTTTTACAAAAGCCGTAGGTGTTTCATACTTCTCAACATCTTCTCCATTGGTAAAATGAGACCGATAACCTGTTTCCGTAAAAGGCAGAGGAGCTTTATTTTCTGTTATTACCTCAATATGATTTATACCAGAACTTTTTTTGGAGTCAAAATAATTTTCTTTATAATTAATCGTCATTTTTATACCTCTCCAAATGATAATTGAGGTTTCTGTTATGTTGCTCATTTTTAGAATAGTTTTGGTTGTTCAATTTTTGTTTTTTTAATAGTTTGTTTCTTCGTTTTAGGCTGCGGTTTACCCAATCGAATATTATCCAGTTGGCTAGTATCTGTTTCAAATAAAGTGCCCTTTAGATTTTCTTGTACTTGTACTTGTACTTTTAATTCTTTAATGGCTGCTGCCTTTTCTTCTTCATTGGTTGCTTTAGCTTTCTCCTTAATCAATGCTAAAGTCCTAGCATTCACTTTACTCATATAAGTTTGCTCGTAAGTAACAGGTACAGCCACATATTGGAACTCTGCCCATTTTCTGGTAGTTCGATACATTTGAAAGCGGATGCTATTCCAATATTGAGGTTCAAAAAAGGAGAGTACAGGGCATATCTTATAACCAAAACGGAAAGTGTCCCCTTCAATGTCCAGTCCATTTGAACAAGTTACCTCCCCAACAATTCCGTTATAGGTCATATTAATAGCCGTCATTTTAGTACAAATTGAATCTAAATCATTTTGACAGATATAACTTGGTATTCCTTTGCTACCTATGTATGTTCCCGCTGCTAGTCCGAATCGACCAGAACCACAAGCTGGTTCTCCTATGGTAAAGAATTTCTTGTCTGGCAACTCGTCTAAACCCATTTGTACCATCATATCAACAACATGCCGAGGCGTAAAGAATTGTCCCATTGCTGATTTTTGAGACCTTGAAGAACAAGCCTCGTAAATGCCCCCTAATGGGTCATACCACCCGCTAGGTTTGCGATTGACTTTTTCTTGGCGAAACCACACCCGCTTTTTATACTCTTCTTCTAAAGCAAGAATAATGTTATCTAAAGTGGTCAATTCTGCTTTTGAATAGTCAGTAGGTGTAAAAGGTGTAGATATTAATTGCCCCTCTTTAAATTTGACAGTCTGCCGAGATAACATTCTTTCTATCAAGTCACTAAATACTTGGCTATATGCCCTTCTATAAGCAATTTGCTCAAAGCCTTTCCATGCCTCCTTTAACTCTGGATGCCAATTAGATATATCAATAATAAATTTTGCCATTACTTTTTAATTGGTTAGTTGTGTTTTGTCTTGGCTGAACTCTGTAGAGAATATCTTTTCCTCGGTATCATCATAATTATCTAATTCGCCCGAATAAATAACCACATAGGTATCTTCTTTTAATAATGCTTTTTCCTTTGCTACATCAATAGCTTTTTCTTTACTAGAAAAAACACCTATCAGCAAAAATGATTTACTAGCTATCCATGCATCACAAGTCCATAGGGTATATATAGTTATATTAATTACTTCAGAATCCATCTTTTTAGAATTTTAACAGGAACAATAAATCGCTCCTGCTTGGGGTTAAAAACTTAGTATTCAGTTGGTAAGATTAATCGCCCTTGGATGCACCAAAGCGTTTGTTTTTTTAGCGGAAAAAAGGTATCGAAAAGTGGAAACACTTCTATAACACCTCCATTTTCATCGCTTACCGTAATTGATGCCTTATCATTTTCACGTTCAATTGTCCATACTTGAAAAGTTTCTTCTGTAATTGTAGCTAACGACTGATTACTAAAAATAAAATCTAATAACCAGAAACAATCGGCATGAGTCGCCAAATAGCGAACTCCTTTGGAGTAAAGGAAGTGAGGATATAATAGTGGTTGATACCAAACTATCGCACCTGTAAATTGATTTAACCCTTCTTGTAATTCTTGTAAACTCTTCATAGTACGTTTATTTAAAAGCCATTTTCATAATTAGGAAAAATTCTCCCTTAATCGAGAGCGGAGTTTTTGGTGGTTTAGCTGACTGCTTTTTGTCTTACCAAATTCTTAATTGAGGTTATCTCCCTTTTTACAGAACTGCGTCCATCCTCAGGCGGGCAAAATATGCAAGGGAAAAGTGCCAATTATTTGGAGGTACGCTCAAAAAATTTGTGCTTTAGGTGCGCAGCGCCGACCCTTGCAGATATTGCCAGTTTGAGGATAGCTTTGTTCTGATAAAAAGGGAGATAGAGACCTCAATGGATTTGGAAAGGCGAATAGGAGTTAGCTTAAACCACCACAACTCCTGCGAACTCATCAACCCGGAACGGGCTTGTTTGCCGATTGCCTGGTGGTTCCTGAACTGGCGGCTATTTTTGACTCAAAAATGATGACAGTTTAGGCAGGTATGAGGCAAATTGAAACATTGCGGTAGCTATGGAGATAAGGCACTAGGTAATTAGCGGCATCTATTTTTTCGTTGGTTCAAAAGTTTTAATTATCCTTTTGCTAAAACTTTTACGAACGAAAAAATGCGGGTAGGGAACGAAATTACAAAACAAAAAAGACACGTATTGTGTGTAAAAAAGAAGGAGCAAAAGTTGCTCCCCCAAAAAGAGTAATTAATTCAGCACAAATATAATTATTTAAAGTCATTGATTCAAAACAATTCTAACTCAGCTGAACAATTACCCTTTTTAGTGTAGTTCTTAAAAACTAATATTCGCTCATTAATAATAGGACTCCATCAATCATCCAAAGCGTATATTCTTCTAATGGAAAAGAAGTATAATTCAGTTTAAAGGTCTTCACTAGATTATCATTTCCGTCTTCAATAGTGATTGTTGCCTTGTCTCCATTTTTGACCAATTTCCAAACTTGAAAAGGAGTCTTTCTGATTTTAGCATTGGATTGGTGTCCAAAAATAAATTCTAGTAACCAATAACATTCTGCATTGATAGCTAAGTATCTTACACCATCCGTATATCTAAATTTTGAAAATAGTGGATGCTTATAATAAGTTTGTGTGCCTGAGAATTGAGCTAAATTGTTTAATAGTTGAGTAGCTTGCTGCATAGTACATTTACTTTTTAAGGTGAGTTGATTAGGTTTTAGCAGGGAAGAAATTTTCTCCTCCCCTGCTTTGGTTTGATAATTAAGCCATTACTGCCACTTCTTTCTTAGTCGCTTTTTTCTTGGAAGTAGTTGCCTTTTTTGGCGTTTTCACCGTTTCTGTAACAACTGTTTCAACTGCTACTTCCTCGGCTACTTCTAAAACTACCTGCTCCTTTACCCCCCAATTCTCCGAGTAAATTGTTTCCGTTCCTCTCGTGTCTTGGCGATAAATCGCTCCATGATTTTCTGCGATGTTTTTCTGTACCGCTTTCAAAGTGACTAAATCAGCCGTTGTTACTTCTTCAAAAGAAAACTCTGCCATGAAGTACGTGCTATTCGTTGCCTTATTCGTCTTTTCCACTAAGCGAATGTTCCAAATAACCTCACATAGTTTCGTTTCATCATATCTCAATTCTTGGCTTGCTCGGTTCAAATTATCAACAGAAAAGCCATGAAACATGAATTGACTTAGATGACCCGCCTCGTTAATAAAATAGACTTCGTACCACTTTTTGGCAGACTGTCCAAAGATTGCTCCCTCAATTTCTCTCACGGATACTGGTAATACTTTAAAGGACGCTTTCGGCTCGGTTACCTGTTTTCCACCACCTAGGGTTAATACGCCATTCCCTAAATGTAGTCGATAGTCTCTCGGTTGCCCTACAATGTAGCTAGGTGTCATAATTTCTCCACCTTCTAAAATGAATTTTGCAACATCTGAAATTGGCATTAATCTGTTTGACATAATAAGTTTGTTTGTGTGTATCTGTTTAATTTTTAGATACACAGGTTAAAAATGTATTGAATAAATAATTGAAAAAATATTGTTATATCGAACTCTAAAAAGTAGGATAAATAGCATCATGAAAAATGGATTGAATGTAAATGGATGCCTTAAATCCATAGCTGGATTCGATTCACGCCCACAAATAGTACAACTTCCTTTACCATTGATAGATAAATGGGTCAAGGCTGCATGACAGCAATTAGATTGATGATTCATGGTTTATAGGTTTTTTATCTACTATTCGATTAAGTTTAAGGTATTCAGCTAGTATATAAGATTGATGGTCTAGACCTATATCAAAACCACCCCGTCTTTTACATGAGCAAACAGAGTTTGTGAACCGCTTTAGCGGATGGGAATGCATAGGCTCTTTTTATATTTTGCTCGGTGGCTACTAGTCCATAATTAGCTAGTACCTTATTGGTTGCATTAATAATTCTCATAGTCTGTTTTTAGGAAAAATGGAGCGCCTATCCTGTTTATGTCAAGACACCCCATATAAAAGTAAAACACCCTAATATTTTTAAAATGGCAGTACTATCATTGTTAAAGCGGCTTGTATCATTTCACTTGTAGCATTGGGCTTGACTATTATTCGATATTGGTCTTTTTCAAAAGATTTCTTTTTAATTAAAGCCAAAATACACCCTGCTCCTTTCGGTCTATTCTTTCGGGTAAAAGGTTCAAAGTCATAAGGAGTACAATTCACGAATACATCTAAGGTCTTTTCTAGCATCTGTAATTCAAATAATTCCTTTTCTTCTACCACTTCACATATTTCGTCTAAATATCGGTTTAAACTGTCCGTTGCTGCATTTTCTGCTGATTGTACTGCTTGTTGTGTTGTTGAACTCATAGTTGAATGTTTTAAGTGTGTCTTTAAAAGCCATTTTCATAATTAGGAAAAATTCTCCCTTAATCGAGAGCGGAGTTTTTAGTGGTTTGGCTTGCTATTTTTTGCTTTGCCAAATTCTTAATTGAGGTTATCTCCCTTTTTACAGAACTGCGTCCATCCTCGGACTGGCAATGTATGCAAGGGAAAAGGGGAATTTATTTGTAGGGAATTCTCAAAAAAATTGTTCTTTAGCCCGAAGGCGACCCTTGCAGATATTGCCAGTTTGAGGATAGCTTTGTTCTGGAAAAAAAGGAGATAGTGACCTCAATGGATTTGGAAAGGCGAACAGTAGTAAGCTTAAACAACCACAACTCCTGTGAACTCCTCAGTTGATTGATTATTCCTTGGATCCTACTCGATTAGTATAATCGCTTAGGGGAATATGAAATCAACTGAAACGTGGGAAGGCTATGAGTAAAGGATACGCTATAGAGCTGCCATTTTAATGGCTGAAATAAAATCTAAAAGTCTTTGGCTTTTTGCCGATTCTTGGCGTCGAAACATGGAGGGGGATTTAAAAAATTAGTCAGCATGACCGAGCAGACTTGCGAGCCCACAATACTTCGATAAACGCCCCAAATAATTTTGACTACACATCTATTATTTATGTCCCTAATCCTACCACTTATCTTTTGCTTAATCCATCTAGTTTCCCTATCTTTAGACATTATCCAACATTAAAAAAGAGAAAACTTGAAAGCACCAAAAAGTATCAATATAACACAGGGAATCAACCCTAAAAAATTAATTCACCTCCTACAAAACAACCAGGTCTTACTACTGAAGGGGAAAAAGAAAACCTTTAAAATTCAAAAGGACCATATCCAAATATTTCAAAATCAAGTGTTGAACATAGAACAAATCCCCACTCAAATTAACGATATAGAACTAAGCGACATTCAAAAAACACAACTACTCAATGATGGCATAATTAATACCCAAAAACTTAAAATAACTTTAGATAAAGACTTACTCCAACTAAAAATTCAGAAACCTATTCACGGACATGAGCAAACGCAGTTTGTGAACCGTTCACGGATGGGTGGGCATAAAATACGCTAAATACTATGACTATGATTAAACTCCTTTTTCTTTGCGTTAATTTAACTATTCCCAATAAAGATACCCTTCCTACTCAACTACCTCTACTCCATCCTATCCGTCAAACTGACTTTAAATACATTTCTTCTGAATATGGTTGGCGCATTGACCCCATCACACAAGATTCAACCTTTCATGAAGGCATTGATATTGCAACAATTGGCACTAATACTGCGGTTTATACTACTGCGGATGGCGTTATTGAAACGCTAGATTATGATAAAAAAAGAGGACTTTTTATCATTATAAATCATGCCTTTGGGTTTCAAACCCAATATTTTCATTTGGGCCATTTTTTTATTCGGGAAGGGCAAAGCGTGAGAGCAGGTGAAAAAATCGCTTTGGTCGGAAATACAGGAAAAAGTACAGCTCGTCATTTACATTATGAAGTACTTTTTGAGGGGGTAGCTATTGACCCTTTGGATTTATACATCAAACATAAGGGAAGATAAAATTATACTAGACTTGTTACTTAGATATTTAATTAATAATCAATTAGTTATGTAGAAAAATAAAATTTTAAAACTCTCCTA
>JBGCFJ010000712.1:0-4148 GCA_045106885.1 Saprospiraceae bacterium | reverse complement strand
GTACGGAGACCAAAGAATCGCTCAATTTTATTGAGCAAATGATTGAGGAAGATATTGCCAATGGCAAAAATGACGGACGAGTACATACCCGTTTTCCACCCGAACCGAATGGCTATTTGCATATCGGGCATACTAAAGCTTTATGCATTAGTTTTGAAACGGCGCAGAAATACGGTGGCAAAACTAATCTCCGCTTTGATGATACTAATCCAACGACCGAAGAAACCCATTATGTGGAAGCCATCAAAAAAGACATAAAATGGTTAGGTTTTGAATGGGAGGGGGAAGCACGCTATGCGTCGGATTATTTTCCACAATTACATGCCTTTGCCGTAGATTTAATCAAAAAAGGTTTGGCTTATGTGGATGATTTGTCTCCAGAAGAAATGGCTACCCAAAAAGGGACGCCAACTAAACCAGGAGTCAATAGTCCAAATAGAGATAGAAGCGTGGCAGAAAATTTAGACCTTTTTGAACAAATGAAAAAAGGCATTCATCCTGATGGTTCTATGGTGCTACGGGCAAAAGTGGATATGGCATCTCCGAATATGTTGATGCGAGATCCAATTATGTATCGAATCAAACATGAGGAGCATCACCGAACAGGAGATGAATGGGTGATTTATCCAATGTATGATTTTACGCATGGACAATCTGATTCTATTGAAGAAATTACGCACTCTTTATGTTCTTTAGAATTTATCCATCATCGACCTTTATATGACTGGTTCATCAAAAATTTAGGCATTTTTCCTTCTAAGCAAACAGAATTTGCTAGAATGAATGTGACTTATATGATTACTAGTAAAAGAAAACTTTTGAAATTGGTGCAAGAAGGCTTGGTGACGGGATGGGACGACCCTCGAATGCCGACTATTTCAGGGATGCGTCGTAGAGGTTATCCACCGATGGCATTGAGAGAATTTTGTAAAAAAGTAGGGGTCGCTCGACGAGAAAATCTAATAGACGTTAAATTATTAGAAAATTGTGTCAGACAGGAATTGAATAAAACAGCCAATCGAATGATGGCAGTTTTAGACCCTGTGAAAGTGGTGATTACCAACTATCCAGAAGATAAGACCGAGGATTTAATCTTAATTAATAATCCAGAGGACGAAAGTGCAGGCAAGCGAGTGATGCCTTTCTCTAGAGAAATCTATATCGAAAGAGCAGATTTCCGAGAAGACCCACCTTCACCGAAGAAATTTTACCGTTTAGGACCAGAGCGAAATGTGCGTTTAAAAGGAGCGTATATTATTAGAGGAGAAAGTTTTGTTAAGGATGAAAATGGAGTGATTACAGAAATTCATGCCACTTATTATCCCGATAGTAAGAGTGGGGAAGATACTTCTGGTGTAAGAGCAAGGGGTGTTTTGCATTGGGTATCTGTGCCAGATGCGAAAGAAGTAGAGGTTCGGAATTATGACCGACTATTTACAGACGAAACGCCAACTAATCATGAAGATAAAGATTTCTTGGAATTTTTTAATACCGAGTCTTTAAAAACGATTACGGCTTATGGCGAACCTGCCTTAGCAAAAGTGAAAGCAGGAGAGCGATTTCAATTTATGCGAATTGGTTATTTTTGCTGTGATTCAGCATCTAGCGGGGAAAAAATGGTTTTCAATAAGACGGTCTCCTTAAAAGATGGTTTTAAGAAAAAGAAATAATATAAAAAGGCGGTTGCTGGATGCAATCGCCTTTTTAGTCAATGGTCATTAGTCATTACAGGTTGGTCGCAAACTTGTAGATACGTATCAGATTACCTTTGGAGGTATCAGATAAGCCAGTTTTATGTACGGTCGAGATTGTTCAAATAACTGTGTTTAGGCAAAATTTCAGTATTGAAAATCAAGATTTTACTGCCTACTGCCACTGCTGACTGTCTACTGTCTTACGGTCAACTTGATTAATCAACAGTCATTGTTTACTTGCAGACGAACCAAACATTAAGATTTTGCAGTCCCATGAAAATAGCTAAGCGAGTCTATATCGTCACTAACTTATTATTAATTATTGCAACTTGTGGGGCTTATTTAGCTCCTTTTACCTCACCTGCGGACAGTACAATTATTCCTTCCTTAGGCTTAGTTTTTCCAGGATTGGTTGTATGCAATCTAGTCTATTTTTTGATTGGATTAATCTGGCAATCTAAATTAACCATGGCCTCTTTATTGGTTTTGTTTTTAGGATTACCTTATGTACAGAATACCTTTAATTTCTCGCTACCTAAAACGGAAACCAACCAAGGTCAAACCCTCCATATAGCAACTTACAATACCCAGTTTTCTAAACCATTGATGTTACCAGATGGCAATACCAATAAAAAAATGGCGAATCAATTTGATAGTTTTTTAAAAAGTATCAATCATTTAGATATTCTAGGCGTGCAAGAATGCGGTTGGCGAACAAAGGAACGCATTGAACAGTCTATGGATTTTCCTTACCAGTATGTGATCAATGAAATGTATACTAGTATTTACTCCAAGCACCCAATAGTGAATAAAGGGGTTGTAGATTTAGAACAAAAAATTAAGAGAATTAATAGATGCCTTTGGGCGGATATTGCCATAGGGAAAGATACCATTCGATTTTATACCGCACATTTAGCCCCTAATCGACATGATGGAAAAATTCCTGCGATTTTAGACCAAAACAAACAAGAACAGATTGACTATTTTAAAATGTTTGGTATTTTCCAACATTACCCACCTTTTGCCCTCAAACGCTCAGAGGAAGCCGCTTTAATCAAAGCACACCAAGCAAAAAGCCCTTACCCTTGTATTATTTCTGGCGACTTTAATGACCCACCTCAAACCTTTATGTATAGCACAATTAGTAAAGATTTAAAAGATACCTTTTTAGAGGATGGAACAGGATTTGGTGGAACACATAGTGGACCAGTACCTGGGTTGCGGATAGATTATATTTTAGTGGATAAGCAATTTAAGGTAATGGACCATCAGGTTTTGGACGAACCATACTCAGACCATTTTATGGTGAAAGCCGCTTTGCAGTTTTGAAATAAGTCAGTTTTTACTTTAAGATTTTATATATAAATAAAACCTTAATTATCAAACAATTACCCTAGTTTCTAGTTAAAAGGCTATATTGTGCGCAATATTAAAAGTGGAAAACTTCCACAAAGCACAAAACTAATTGCCCAATCTTTAGTCATCTTTTATGAGTCAAATAGATTTAAAATACCAAAAACCATCTGATGAAATTCTAGCCTTAGTTGAAGTGCCTTTGCCGCCACTAGTAAAGATGAATACCAAAGGAACTATTGCGGTTTTATTATACAGAGATGTTTATAAATCTATTGAAGAATTATCTGTTAAAGAAATGCGCCTAGCGGGTTTGCGAATTAATCCGACCACCAATATCTCCAGCCGAGAACGTTATTATTTCAAATTGACCATCAAAGATATTATAGCCAATAAAGAATATCCCATCAAAGGATTGCCCCAAAATGCACAATTAGCTAATTTAGCTTGGTCGCATCAAGAAACGAAGTTGGCTTTTACGAATACGACGGAGGAAGGAGTCGAATTATGGGTACTAAACTTAGCCAAAAAGAAGGCAAAACGCTTGACCGAGGCTACACTTAATGCCAATTTAGGAATGCCCTTTATGTGGCGAAAAAATGATAAATCATTATTAGTCCGTTTTTTGCCACAAAACAAACAAGCCTTAATTGATATGGCTTCTACAGTGCCTACAGGGCCGATTATTTCCACCAACGAAGGACAAAAGGCACAAAATAGAACGTATCAAGATTTACTGAAAAATAAGCAAGATGAATTTAATTTTGACCAATTGACCCATTCTGAATTATACTTGGTTAAATTATCTGGTACAAAAAAAATATGGAAAGAAAAAGCCATTTATAAAAGTATCTATCCTTCCCCTGATGGCAATTATTATTTGATTAGTACTATAGAACGACCTTATTCTTACTTAGTGCCCTATCATCGTTTTCCTTTTAAAACCATTCTTTATGACCGTAAGGGAAATGAGGTCAAAACGCTTTTAAAAGTACCGTTGATAGAAGATTTGCCTAAAGGATTTATGGCGGTCCGAAAAGGCATACGAAATATTTTCTGGCGGTCAGATAAACCCGCTAGTATTTATTGGACGGAGGCATT
>JBGCFJ010000711.1:0-7150 GCA_045106885.1 Saprospiraceae bacterium | reverse complement strand
ATTGAAGCTACAAACAGCATTTGAGTAATAGTTATTTGATTAGAGCTAGATTTCTTATCGTTAGAATTTTTTATTTCCATAAAACAAGAATAATAATAAAATATATTTATATATGTATTTTTGTGCTAATTGTTGAGTATCTGTCATTTACTCAACATCAATTAATAAAATCTCCTTTTCTCTTTCAATATACCCCAACAAAAAATCAACAAATTTCTGTTCGCTTTTCACTAAAACAGTTCCATTTTTTAACATAGAAAAACCATCCCCACCACCTGCTACATAAGCACTACAAGCTATTGAGTATCGTCGGTTATCTTTTATTTTTTTACCATTAACCCTAGCTTTTTGAATGCGTTGTCCGATAGGTTGCTTAAAATCATATTGAATATCCATACCAGAAAATTGCACCAAGCCATAAGTCAGACTAGCACTATATTCCAACAATTCTTTCAAGGCTTCCCCATCAATTTCTACAGTAATTAATTCATCAATAAAAGGATAAATATTGACGATTTCTTCTACTGTAATATCGCCAACATCCAAATCTGCTCGAATGCTACCAGGGTTAACCATTCCAATATCTGCCTTAGCGCCTTGTTATTTAGTGTTCGACCAAGCATGATTTGACGGAAAAAAAGTAACCGCCAAATTCATTTGGCTGGTTTTAATTCTAGCTTGAACCAGCCACACAAATTCGTGAGTTCGTTGGTCAAAACGCTTGGAGCGTCTTCAATACCTCCAAGTGTCTTTTCGAAAAAATGGGTACTCAATACCTCAAAATTGACTAATTGCTATCTACCAAAATGGTCATAATATTTTTCAGCATGTTTTTCATAGCGTTTTAGAAGGTCAATATTCTTTTTTTCTAAATCGGTTAAATCTGCTAGAATATTAGTTTTTATACAACTTAGCCCCTATTTTATCCAAATCAATATTTGAGATAGACCGCACAAAATTAGTGTCCCAATTCCCATTTTTATCAATAAAAATATAGCTCGGATAACCGAATAAATTAAACTGTTTTAATAAAGCAGCCGTTAAATCTTTTTTAATATAAATATGTTGTCCTGATACGCTTAATTTATTAATGGTTTGTTCCCATTTTTGCTGACTGGAACCATCAGATATCGCCAAATAAATAATTTCTACGGGCAATTGTTTTAATAATGCCTTTTTAGCTTTACTTCTTTCCATGTCCACAATGCAGGGTTTACACCAGGTTGCCCAAACATCCAAAATAAGGGCTTTATTGGGAAAGGCATTTTGTAGGGTGGCAACAAAGGTCGCTGCATCTTGACCCTGACCTAAATAAAGGGTAGCGTCAAAAGGCAAGGTGTTAACAGGAATTCCCAAAGTATTATTGGTCGTTAAAGTGGTAGCAGCTGGTAAAGTTTTTTGAAAAGAAGCGGTATAATTTTGGGAAACTTCTATTTCTTCCAACATCAAACTACTGACCCAATTAGTGGCAGTAAGTGGCAGGAATTTTTTATAGTATAATTTCCGTTTCCATTGATTGATGGGCGCGCCAAATAATTTTAAAACGTCAGCCAATCGAGTATCTAACTGACCTAAATTACTAGCAAATATATCTAACCTAGCCGCTTTTAAAGTCTCTTGATTGGTGTTTAAAAATCTGGTGACACCTCGCTGGAAAACAGCCTTGTCATAATTTTTTCCTTGTAATCTCAATTGATATTGCGTTAAAAAACGGTTCATTGCCTGTACATTTTCTTCGCCAGTTACTCTTGCTTCTAAGACCCTTTTTGTTAAGTTGTAATTTTGTTCAGGTGAAACTAATTTCATCAATCGCACTAAATATTTATAATAAGTCATCCCAATCGTGCTAACTAATAATGGTTGATGTTGCAAAGCTTTTTGTAATAAATCATCGGGCATTTGTTCTTGCCAAAACAAGGTAAATAACCAAGCATAATAATCAGAATCTCTTTCATTTTGTAAAATCCAAGCATAGTCAGATGGATATTGCTGGAGGTAATCCGCCAATAAATTATCCCAAATTTTATAGACTTCCTCGTATTGAAGCAATTGCTGGTCGAGGGGTAATTGACCATTCATAATCAAGTCTTGCCTGCTTGAGTAAAACTGACCTTTGGTTGAATTTTGAAAAGTTTGAAAGCGATTAAAGTAGACATTGATAGCGGCATCTGAACCACCAAATTGTACGCCTTTTCCTAAGAATTGAATAGGATTAGCCTTTAAGTAAGCCATATCTAATTCAATAGTCAAACCTTGATGTAGGATTAATTCGCCTGAATAAAGCGTGCCTAATTTTAACTGAATTTGTTGATAAGGAAAGGGATGAGGTAGCTTCAATTCAAAAGTGCCATCAGGTTTAATGTTTATTTTTTTACTAATTTGATTGCCCTCTACTGGAACGACTAGTTGGTAAGTTAAAGTCAGGGCAGAAGGCGTATAATTTAATAACCGACCTTGGACAATAGGTAGGCTATCTTTTTTATAAAACAAGCGGTCCATTGCAGGGGTTATCAAAGATATTTTTGACTGTGCAAAAGCAAGCAAAGGGAAAAGTAAAAAGAGTAAGGAGTAGGTTAATTTTTTCATTTATCTTGAAAAGTTGTATTTAATGGGGGGATAGCTTTAATTTGATGTACTTCTTGCTAACCCAGAATGGGTTAAACGTGAATAACCCAGTATGAAAATACGGAACAGGTTACGTGGCGATTCTTGTTCAATCCTTTTAGGATTTTACTACATGAGATTAAAGCCACACCCATTTAATGTAGTAAGTTCTCAAAACGAGCGTCGTCAGGAGACGACGAGATAGCGATTTCTAGTCTGGAGACTAGAAATATCGGCGCTCGATGTGTCTAGTCTCCAGACTAGACACTGCTATCCGCTGGTCTCCTGACCAGTAGTGAGAATTTACTTAATGTATGGATAAATAAGTGAAAACTAAGTGTTTGGGCAAAATTAAGGTAAGTTTTCAATATGGTCATTTTTTAACATTTTTACCCAAAAAGGTTGGCTAAACATTTTCTTTCTGTACCTTCGCCCCTATGAGAAAATTACAATTCAAAATTTCCTTGGCGAATAGCCACATTCCTATTTGGCGACAATTTCAAATTACGGATGATTAAGTACCAACACACAATTACTATTAATTTTCAGCGGATTCTTTTCCCGCTATTTTCCTTCAAAAAATAAACCCTTAGCGGTGCTATGACTTGATTTTTTGAAGAAAACTATCGAAAAAATAACCTCCCTGAAATTTTAATCTAATTATGAGTTGATAAGTACCTACTATTAAATAATCGTCACTTTTGATTTAGGCTATTTTTTCGCTAGACGAGGCATGAAGAAGTGCCAACTTCTGAACCGCAAAGCGGACGGGATGGCTTGCATAGCCCCACTACGGAAATATTTTTTAACCTGAGCTAAGAAAGGAAGATTCGGGATGAGCAAACACCGTTTGTGAACCGTTTACGGACAGGAGTGCTTATTTCTTAGTGAACCGCTTGTGGATGGGATGCTTAAAGTGGAAAAAGAGCCCATCATAAAGTGTCGATTATTTGGTTGTAGGTACTTACTTATCTAAATACGTTTATTACTCAAAATAACGCATAAATTTAATACCTTCTATTGAGTCAACAATACAGCCCGTTCAAATCATTTCCTATTTATTGTTCAACTTAGGTTGAATCGTTGACGGGATGATACAGGAGTAATAAGATTGAGTCAATCCCAATCAATCAAAACTCGCCAATATATTTTTTTATTAGTGTTTGCAAGGGAAAATTCAGTCGCAATTTACTGAATTTTTTAGTAACTTTCGGACGGAATAAGTAGTGTTTAAAGTGTCTTAAGAAAATAGATTAAGCAGTTGCTTTTACCTGTTTTTCTACCTTTGTTTGAATTGGCATTAATTTAGCCGCTGGTGCTAAATCTTCTAATAATAATTCTTTAGGACCGAAGTCCATAATTAAATTAGCAATATCTCCTTGCGCTAAAGTAACCGCTTTTTCTACTAATTTTCTAGCAATTACCTTAACTTTGGCGATAGGTTTGGTGGCTTGGAGTACAGTTACGTACTCGGGCATTAATCCACTAAGCCCTGTTCTGTTAACGATTAGTGCAGCAACTATTTCCTCATTTTTTTCTGCTGTTAATACAAAACCACCAAAAGATGGAATTTCTTTGGTTGCATATTCCACTGCTTTTAAAATAGCGGTTTTTTCAACCCAAGAATTTTCTAAATTTTTTTGCAAGAATTGTACAATAGCATTTTTTTCGGAAAAGCTTATGCCCGTAAACGCATCATAAAGATTTTGTTGGAACATGATAGCCTTAATTATTTAGAGTTTGGTTAAAACGTCGATGTTAATATACAAAAATATTCTACATCAAATAAAATTTAATTAAAAAAATGAATGTTTATAGCCAATAAATCATTCATAATCATATAATTACGTCAAATAGCTTATAAAATATGCGAAAAATAACTGCCGATTATATTTTTCCAATTACTCAGAATCCCATAAAAAATGGGGTGATTATAGTGGATGAAAATGGAAAAATTTTACAAATTGGAAAACGACAATATTTTGACGAATCTGAATTAGAAAGTCATAGAGGCATTATTACACCAGGTTTTGTCAATACCCATTGTCATTTGGAATTATCCCACATGAAAGGTAAAGTAGATACAGGCACCTCTTTAATTCCTTTTATTTCCAGTGTCGTTAAGTTTAGAGACGTTCCACAAAAAGTCATTGATAAAGCTATAGCATTGGGGGATAGGGAGATGTTCAAGGAAGGAATTGTTGCGGTGGGAGATATTTCAAATAAGGCAGATACCGTACCACAAAAGCAAAAAAGCGAGATTAAGTACTACACATTTGTAGAAATGTTTGATTTCTTACAAAATGAATGGACAGAAGATACCTATAAACAATACAAAGCCGTCTATGAGGCGCAAGCTGATGGAAATGGTAACAAAAAAAGTATGGTGCCGCATGCCCCTTACTCTGTTTCCGAAAATCTTTTTAAAAAACTAGCAGTTGCCAATCCGAATGGTAGTACGGTCAGTTTGCATAATCAAGAAACACCAGATGAAAATCTTTTCTTTCAAAAAAAGGAAGGTGTGTTTTTAGACTTTTATAAAAATTTTGACATCAATATAGACAAATTCCAACCTACAGGTAAAAACTCAATTGATTATGCCTTGGAGTACATGAACCCTAAGTGCAAAACCTTATTGGTGCATAATACAATGACAACAAAAGCGGATATTGAAAGAGCGCATGCTTGGAATAAACAATGCTATTGGGCAACTTGTCCGAATGCTAATTTATATATCGAAAACCGATTGCCAAATTATCAATATTTCTTAGACACGGATGCTAAAGTAACCATAGGGACAGATAGTTTGACTTCCAACTGGCAATTGTCTATAGTAGAAGAAATGAAAGCGATTGCTAAGTATCAATCTTATATCCCTTTAGAAACACTCTTAAAATGGGCTACGTTAAATGGAGCTGAAGCCTTAGGTTATGAAGCTGAATTGGGGAGTTTAGAAGTTGGTAAAACCCCAGGATTGGTCTTATTGAATATGGGGAGAAATTTGACCTTCAAATCAACAACTAAAGCTAAACGACTAATTTAAAACTGGCAACACAGTCTGACCGCAAATGGTCTTTGTATCATACGTAACCGCCAAATTTACAGTTCCAATTTATTTGGCTGGTTCTATATCATACACTAACCATTAATTCGTGTACAACCTACCAAATGAATTTGGTGGTTACGAAACGCATTAACGGCCAGCCTGAACTGGTAACTGGCAACTGGCAACCCATCAATTTCTTGTAAATCTTATATAATTCTGTTATCCTGTAGAAAAATAGTATAGATATACTAAGAAACTTTCATTATTAGCTGCATGGTAGTATATTTGGTGAAAATATTATTGAAAAGATGCGAATGAAGAAGACACAACACAAAATAATAAAGACTGCCATTCAATTATTTAATAAAAATGGGGTTGCAAATGTCCGAGTACAAGACATAGCAGTTACGGCTAGTATGAGTCCTGGCAATTTAACCTATCATTATAAGACAAAGAAAGATTTAATGATTGCGGTCTTACGATATATGAAAACGGTACAAAAAGAGATGTTTCCTTACCAGTCTGTTATTGAAGCGCAGAACTGGATTGAATTGGTACAAACTTACCTGCGTTTTCAGATTCAATTTCGTTTTTTCTATCGGGATATTTTAGAGATTTCAAGGCTCGTTCCAGAAAGTAGAATTCAATACCAAAAGCAAATTGAAAGTGTTATTAATTTTAATAAAAATGGCATTTATTTAGCGGTTGGTAAAGGATTTATGATTCCAGAATCACATGAAGGGCATTATCAAGTATTAGCCACTAATTCTTGGGCCATTCTCAATTCTTGGTTAACGGTACGAGAGGTATTAGGCGAAGAGGTTGCCAATGTTAAAAGAGGCATTAATGGTTTGTTAGAGTTGAATTATCCTTATTTTACGGAAAAAGGAAAAGAATTTTATCATCGCATTAAACAACAAATTCCTGATATGGTTAAATCAGAAATTGACTTGATAGAAGAGACGATTGATTAATGATGAACGATAAAATATGAACGATGAATTAGATAAATCATCCATCCTAACTCAATTTTTGATAGACAACGATTTAAATACCATTCTAACCACCTGCTGGGAAATGCTTGCTAAAGGGGCTTTACAAAAAAAGAATCCCTTGCAGCTCGCAACTATTGGAACAGTAGCCAACCAAGTTCCACAGTTAAGAACAGTGGTACTGAGAAAAACCAATATTGCCAATAGACAACTCTTTTTTTACACGGATATTCGCAGTGCTAAAATTCAAGCATTAAAAGAAAATGCGGTTATAAGTTGGCTATTCTATCATCCTACCAAAAATATTCAGATTCGAGCTATTGGACAGACCACTATTCATCACCAAGATGAACAAGCTTTAGTAGAATGGCAAAAACTTCCCTACTACGGGCGGAAGACGTATGGAACGGTCCAAGCACCAAGTACACCTTTACCTTATGCTTCAGGTGATTTGCCAAAAATATGGACTTCTCCTACGATTAAATTAGCAGACACGGAGTACGCCTAT
>JBGCFJ010000710.1:0-13495 GCA_045106885.1 Saprospiraceae bacterium | reverse complement strand
TACTAGCTAATTTCTTCGATCAACCAGCCCATTTTATGGGCACTATGCTAGTGGGCAATAACATATCGCTGGTCGTTTTTACTTTTTTAATGACCGAATTGTTGACGCCTATATTTGCCCCTTTTGTGCAAAGCGGTCCTTTGCAGTTATTACTCAACACCATTATTACCACTTTAGTAGTCTTGGTATTTGGTGAATTTCTACCTAAAACGATCTTCCGTCTTTTTGCCGATAATATTCTCTATTTTTTGGCTTACCCGCTCCGTTTTTTTCAATTTTTGTTAGGTGTTCCTTCTTGGTTGATGACCAAATTATCTAATCTTTTATTAAAATACGTTTTAAAGACACCGGTAGAAAAAGTAGATAATGCTTTTACTAGAGTAGATTTAGCACACTTCATAGAAGCCTCTTTTTCATCTGATACAGATGAGGAGATTGATAAGGAATTATTTCAAAATGCCTTAGAATTTCGACAAGTAAAAGTAA
This sequence comes from Saprospiraceae bacterium, assembly GCA_045106885.1. Lineage (GTDB taxonomy): Bacteria > Bacteroidota > Bacteroidia > Chitinophagales > Saprospiraceae > JAFMDF01. The sequence continues at coordinate 13,009 of JBGCFJ010000710.1, read as the reverse complement.
AAGAATGTGTAGTACCTAGAACGGAAATCGAAGCCATAGATATCAATGCTAGTATAGCAGAATTATTAGCTTTGTTCCAATCTTCTAGATTATCAAGAATAGTTGTCATTGATGGAGATATGGATAATATTTTAGGCTATGTTCATCATCAACAGATGTTGAATAAACCTAAGCAATTAAAAAGTATTGTACTAGATATTCCTTTTGTTCCAGAGGTAATGCGGGTTCAGGAAGTGATGAATTTATTTATTAAAAGCAGAGTAAGTATTGCCTGTGTAGTGGATGAATTTGGTGGAACAGCTGGCATTATTACCTTAGAAGATATTGTAGAAGAAATTTTTGGTGAGATAGAAGATGAACATGACCAAGAAGATTACATAGAACAACAACTCTCTGAGGAGGAATTTTTGTTCTCTGGTCGATTGGAAATAGATTATTTGAATGAGAAATATGAAGTGCTGGACTTTCCAGAGGGAGAATACCATACGCTTTCTGGTTATTTGGTAACTACAACCGAAACAATTCCGCAGCAAGGTGCGGAGATAGATTTGGAAGGCTATCGCTTTATTTTGGAATTGGTAAGTGATACAAAAATTGAAACAATTCGAGTTGTTAAGTTATAAGAATTTGTTAGGTAATAAGCGAATAAGTTGAATGAGATAATGAAGTTAAATTCAGATTAAATGAGACTGTTCAAATAACTGTGTTTAGGCAAAATTTTGGCATTGAAAATCAAGGCTTTACTGCTGACTGTCTACTGCCGATTAAATGGTCGATATTAGCTCCTTAATCTCATCAACTTATTACCCTTTTACAAAATTTCAATTGTTTAATAGGAGGTACTTCAATCCTTCATTCCCTAAATCCTTCAATCCCTATTATTTTGGAAATATCTCTTTCTTCAGTTTGGCAAGATTTAATTGCTTTTGTAAAAAATCCTAGATTAGACCCTTTACCAACGCATTTTTTAGAACAGCCTCAAAAAGTTTTCCCTTATTTATTGGCCTTAGATTTTTTATTGATGATTCCCTTGATGGGCATTATGAGTGCAACAGGGATAGAGGATACAGACCATGAAATTACTAAATTGTTGGATGATCCAATGAAGTTAGTATTAATGGCAGTTGTCCTAGCGCCTATATTGGAAGAATTATTTTTTAGATTTCCAATTGGGAATTGGTGGAAAACCCCTGTTAGATTGTGGAATCAAGAGGAAGCAAATTGGTCTATTGTAACTTGGTGTAAAAGTAATTTCAAAACTATTTTTTGGACTTTTACGATTGTTTTTGCAGCGGTACATTTTACGAATTTTGCGGCTACTGTACCCATTTATTTAGCACCAATCTTAGTTTTACCACAATTGGTACTTGGTATTATGCTGGGATATATTAGGGTAGGGTGGGGTACTCGATATAGCATCCTTTTTCATGCTATACATAATGGTATTCCAATTTCTTTGATGTTATTAGGAGGTGGAATGGCCCCTAATTAGAGCTTGACTAAAATTCGATGATTGAGCAAAGTTCTTAAAAAAATGTAAATACATTAAATTGAAATAACATAATCGCTATAAAAATAAAGAGGTGGATAAATTCAGCAGTTGTTTTTGACATGGCTAAAAAACAAGCTGCTAATAAAATGGAAAGCGGTGTGGCAATAATTAGGAAATGACTCAGTTGAATATTTTCTTGGAATAAAAAAGTTAGCCCACTAATGATTAAAGTGGTATAAAAAATATTCATGTAATTGCGAATTTTATACGATTTTTCAAAAGTATAGCGATTAAATACGCCCATGATAATTAATATACTTAGAATAATATATTTATAGTAAGTATTCCATCCACGAGATGGAGGAAGGTCTAAAAAGCTAAATTGCTCGAAGAAATGAGTTTGCCAATATGCTTGAAATTCATTGTGCCAGAAATAATAAATACTCGTAAATATAAAAGGTAAAAGATAGCCTGTAACAAGCATAATCGCTTCCTTAAATTTGAAGGACCGCAAAACGATTAATCCCAATAAACCTAAAAACAAGAATAGGGCAAAAGCATGATAAAAAAGAGTGGCTACGCCTATCCAAAATCCTACATTAAAAATAGCATCTGCACATTTAGATTTTTTAAAAATACTCAGTAAATTGGTAATGGCTATAATTAAAAAAGTGTTCCCTAATAGTACAGCTGATAGTGGAAGAAAGTCTTGAATACAACTAACCAATAAAATATAAAATAGCCCAGGAAAGAGCGTCGTTTCTCGAAATAAGCGATATTTATTCGCTAAATTATTAACTAATAAGGCTTGGACAAAAACGACTAATAGGGTAATAATTCCAGTTACTAGGGAGCTATTTCCTAAATAATTTTTTATAAATAACGATAAGATGCCATCATTCGCCATATCAACAGGCGTGTTTCCTAAGAAATAAGAAAGTCTTAGTATCAAGGCATATACTAGCAGTAATATGCTAAGGGCAATTTGATTGGTACGAAATAATGATAACACTTATGTGGTGGTACTATTTAGAAGATGATTAATTGTTTGAGAAATTCCTGTCAAAAGTACTAAAAATTGAAGAATTGATGTCGTATAAGCTTAGATGAAAAAAAAGTAATAAAAAATCGTATAAAAAGTGTGGATTTTTTTATTCCTTATCATCTACTATAGTAGAAAGTAATCTGCGCTTCGGCGTTTTTTATAAAGAACTTGTATATAACGTGTTTTCATTCGAGAAGCCTACCTAATTTTAGGTAGGTTTTTCTTATTGCTTCCCTTTTAGTTTTTTAGGTATTATGCGAATTAACTTTTTTAGTGATTTTTCAATTTCCGCAAAAGTGGGTTCTCGTTTTCCTGAATATAAAAGCATACAGCCATACTGTCCTTCCTCTTTAGGTAAAGCTGCATAAAATTCTGCTTTATTAAGTCGGTAAACTTCTCTAATAATTCGTTTGATTCTATTTCTTTGTACTGCTTTGGCAAAAGCTCTCTTAGGAACACTCACAGCAAATTGTGCGGGAGATTGACTGAGTGGAAAGTCTAACTTTCTCCAAATCAACCGCAGTGGAAAGACATGAATAGATTGTCTTGCCTGAAAAAGCTGCTCAATAGCTTTCCTACTTTTTAATTTTTCTTTTTTAGAAAATTTTAAAGACACGGTATTAGTTAAGATTTAATTTTAATTTTTTAACCATTGATATAGCCCTCCCGTCCGCAAGCGGTTCACAAAAAATAAAAGTCGCTCTGGGACTTTTATTTTTTGCTCATCTTGTAAATAAACAGAAAAAGCAAGTATCCCAAAATGGAATTACTTGCTTTGTCTTCCAAAGAATAAACTTTGGAAAAAGGAAATAGAATAATTAACGGAAGCTAATTATTAGTTATTTACCAATATTTTCGTCAGAAACAGTTAACTTGATTCTACCTTTAGCTCTTCTTCGAGCAATCACTTTTCTTCCATTTTTGCTACTCATTCTAGAACGGAATCCATGTTTGTTCGCTCTCTTTCTTTTGGATGGTTGATAAGTCCTTTTCATTTTATTAGTATATTTTTACGTTTCTATATTTTAATTTTATCTGCTTTTTTAAAAGCGAGTGCAAAGATAGGGTTTATTCAACAAATAGACAATATTTGAAATTTAAAATCAAAAATTTAAAATCAAAAATTTAAAAATACGACTAATCTAACCTGAAAATTATCATTCTATGTCTAAATCTGTTACGATAGCCATCATTCAAGCAAGCCCTGTATACTTAAATTTAGCCAAAAGTTTGGAAAAAATGCAAGCTTACATCAAAGAAGCTGCAGAAAAAGGGGCAGAAATGATTGTCTTTGGGGAAACCTGGTTGTGTGGTTATCCTGCTTGGTTAGACCATTGCCCCAATATAGCTATTTGGGACCATGAACCGACCAAAGATGTATTTTTAAAAATGTTGAGAAGTGGAGTAGAAGTCCCCAGTCAAACAACGACTCAAATTGGCAAATGGGCGAAACAATATGGCGTGACGATTATGGTTGGTGCAAATGAGGTCGTAACCAAAGGGAAGGGAAATGGCACGATTTATAATTCCCTGTTATTATTTGATTCCAAAGGCAACTTGGTTAATCACCACCGAAAATTAATGCCGACTTATACCGAAAAAATGTTGTACGGACATGGAGATGGAGAAGGCTTAAAAACAGTCGATACAGGGTTTGGCGAAATTGGAGGCTTGATTTGTTGGGAACATTGGATGCCTTTAAGTCGACAAGCTATGCATAATGAAAAAGAAGTCATTCATGTAGCTGTTTGGCCTTGTGTATTTGAGCGACATCAAATTGCGAGTCGTCATTATGCTTTTGAAGGTCGTTGTTTTGTCATTGCAGCAGGCCAAATTTTACGGGTAAAAGATATGCCTAAGGAATTAGAAATGCCAAAACATCTAAAAGATAAGCCAGAACATTTTATGCTAAACGGTGGTAGTTGCGTTATTGGACCAGATGGAAACTATTTGCTAGAACCTCAATTTGATGTAGAAGGGGTGCTGATTTGTGAAATTAAAGATTTAGACCGAGTGTATAAAGAACGGATGACTTTAGATGTTACTGGTCATTATCAACGATTAGATGTTTTTGATTTTAAAGTAAAAAAGACGGATTATCGCTAAAATGAAAATTATTTTGAATGATGAATTCAAATAACTAATGTTACAGTGTATTAATGGCCTTCTTTTTTAACTATAAATAATTACCGTTAAAAATTTTAATATAAAAATAAATGCTATTTAGTAGGGGTTATAGATATTCTAATGGTCTGGTAGTTACAACTGTACTTAACAACTATTTTTTAATATCACCTATCCTCGAAAATGAAGCAAACTCGACTCCTACTTACATTTTTTTTCTTATGTACCATCTTTCTACTCAGTGCTCAAAAATATACCATTAGTGGGTATATCAGTGATGCAGATACGGGAGAAAAATTAATAGCGGCTAATGTTTTTGACCAAAAAAATGTGGCGGGCACCGTTTCTAATAATTATGGATTTTATAGCTTGACCTTACCTGCTGATTCAATTAATTTGTCCTTTTCCTATATTGGATTCCAACCACAAGAATTTCCTTTATTACTAAATAAAGACATCACTTTAAATGTTAAACTAGGTGCTTCTGTTAGTTTAGAAGTAGTCGAAATTGTCGGTGAAAAACTGGAAAAAATTGAAGAAACGAGTCAAATGAGCCGAATCGAAATACCCGTTGAGCAAATCAAAAAAGTGCCTGCACTCTTGGGAGAAGTGGATGTTTTGAAAACTTTGCAATTACTACCTGGTGTACAATCTGGTGGTGAAGGGCAATCTGGTTTATATGTGCGAGGTGGGAGTCCTGACCAAAATTTGGTCTTATTAGATGGTGTACCAATTTATAATGTCTCTCATTTATTAGGTTTTTTCTCCGTTTTTAATGCGGATGCTATCAAAAATGTAACTTTAACTAAAGGTGGAATTCCTGCTCGATTTGGTGGTCGCTTGTCCTCTGTTTTAGAAATCAATATGAAGGAAGGTAATATGGAAGAATTTAAAGGCGAGGGTTCTTTTGGTGCAATTTCTTCTAAACTAACTTTAGAAGGACCAATCATCAAAGACAAAGCATCCTTTATTGTTTCAGGTCGTCGGACTTATGTTGATTTGTTAGCTAGACCTCTAGTGAAAAAACAAGCAAGAGCGGATGGAAATGAAGCAGATATTAAACTACATTTTTACGATTTAAACGCGAAAATTAATTATAAAATTAACCAGAAACATCGACTTTATTTAAGCGCTTATTCTGGTGCAGATGTGTTTGGTTTTAGCAATAAAGAAAACTTAGATGATAATGATTTTACAGATATAAGAGGCAATACCGATTGGGGGAATTTAATCACTGCTTTCCGTTGGAATTATCAGATTAGTAATCGACTATTTGCAAATACTACCTTAACACATAGTCGATTTAGCTTTGATTTTGGCTCAGAAGTAGCAGATGTTTATCAGGGAGACCGAGATTTCTTTTCTGCTAAATATTTTTCTGGCATTTATGACTGGGGAGGGAAAGTAGATTTTGATTTTATTCCAAATCCGAGTCATTATATCCGATTTGGCGGCAGTGGCACCAAACACACTTATGAACCAGGAGCATTGCAATTTAAATTAGAATTTGGCAACCAGCCAGTAGATATAACATTAGGTTCAGAAGATGCTAAATCGTGGGAATATAATGCTTATGTGGAAGATGACATACAATTAGGTGCATTAAAGGCAAATATTGGTTTACACGCTAATTTATTTAGTGTTGACGGTACAAATTATACCTCCTTACAACCAAGATTAGGCTTGCGGTATTTGTTGAATAATGACATTGCGCTAAAGGCATCTTATACCAAAATGACCCAAAATATTAATTTATTGACCAATGAATCTTTGAGTCTTCCTACAGATTTATGGGTGCCAAGCACAAAGCGAATCAAACCACAAGATTCGTGGCAAGCTGCAGCAGGTATCGCCACTACTTTATGGAAACAGTACGAATTTAGCGTGGAAGGTTATTATAAAAAAATGCGTAATGTCGTTTCTTATAAGGAAGGAGCTAGTTTTATTGGGGTAGAAAACGATTGGCAAGACCGAGTCACGCAGGGAGATGGTGAGTCTTACGGACTTGAACTTTTTTTACAAAAGAAAAAAGGCAAAACAACAGGTTGGATAGGCTATACTTTAAGTTGGAATTGGCGGCAGTTTGACGAAATTAATGGAGGTGACCGCTTCCCTTTTAAATATGACCGAAGACATGATATTTCGGTAGTCGTTTCGCACCAATTTTCTAAGAGATTGTCCTTGACGGGGGCTTGGGTTTATGGTACAGGCAACTCCATTACCTTGCCTTTATATCGGTATCAACATAACGGCTATTTGGAAATAGAAAGTATTGGACAAAAAAATGGCTTTAGAATGGATGCCTATCATCGGCTAGATTTTAATCTATCTTTAGAAAGCAAGAAAAATCAATTTAGAAGATGGCAAGGTATCTGGAACTTTGGGGTCTATAATGCCTATAATCGCAATAATCCTTACTTTGTTTCTACAGGAAGAAATAATGATACTGGTCAGCGGGTTTTTAGACAGTTTAGTTTGTTTCCGATTATTCCTTCGGTTAGTTATCAGTTTAAATTCTGACAGGATAACAGGTTTTAACTCCGTATTTTAATCGGAGATTATTCAGGATTTCACAGGATGGACGAGTTAGGAGGACGAGCGAGCAAAAAAGTCCTAGTAGTCTGTCATGTTTGAAATGATGGGTGATTCGTAATCGCCAAATTCATTTGGCTGATTCTACTTAATGACTGAACCAGCCAAATTAATTTGGCGGTTACGAGCGATTTATCCAATCGACATTTCAATCTTGACTAAACACTAGAGGACTTTTTTGTGAAGTGAACTGTAAAGTAGATGGGATTGAATTACAGATTTGAACGGCATTAAATAAAGGACGGGTTTTAGAAGGCGATTGCTTGGGATTTTTTCATTTTTTAATACAAAAATAATGGTACGAGCTATAAAATTATTCATTTCTATTTTATTACCTTTTTTACTACTAGGTTGTGGAGAAGATTTTTTTGATTCCGTTACGGAAATAGAAATTCCTGAACATGAACCGCAATTAGTCGTTAGAGCCAACTTTAATGCGACTTATGGAAAAGAATATGGGTATTATGTTCGATTAAATCACACTTTAGGCATTTTGGATACTACGGAATATCAAGAAGTTGATGATGCTACGGTTACTTTATTTGAAGCAGGTGAACTCAAGGCTAGTTTTGAGAAACCTGTAGACGACTCCTATTGGTATCGGACAGATAAAATGGAATTAGTCGCCAATAAAAATTATACGTTAAGTGTCAATAGCCCTACTTATGGGAGCGCTGAGGCTACTCGGCAATTACCTCGGAAAATTCCTATTATAGCAGCTACCTATGAAGCAGATGGAGCGGTTGACCGTTATGGAGATAGGGGAGATGAAGTAACTATTCAATTTCAAGACTTTGCTGGTGAGCAAAACTATTATACAATACAAATAGTAGCGACTTATACCTTTGAAGGTCTAGATACTAGTTTTGTAATTGATAATTTTTTGATAGATTATCTTTCTCCTGTTGACCCACTTTTGGATGATTTAGATCAACTATATTTGACTGATGTTAGTTTTGACGGAGAAATATATACGACTAGGGTTAGTTTAAATTTAATGGAAGCAGGGAGTATTGAATACGCTGGGGCTAAAAATCTAGCTGCTGAAAAAATTGATGTACAGCTAATTAGCATTTCAAAAGACGAATATCTTTTTGAAAAAACCCTATCCGCTTATCGAGATAATGATGGTAATCCTTTTGCAGAACCCGTCGTTATACATGAGAATATAGAAGGTGGTAGCGGTATTTTTACCTTATCTGTAACGGATGTATTTTCGATTGATTTGTAATGGGGAAGTAGCTTAGGCTTCTAGCCTGAGTAATGATATACGCTGATTTACTACTCAGGCTGGAAGCCTAAGCTACTGAAAACTAGTTCATCGGACAATCCAAACATTTACATTTAAAAAACTGAGACTGTATATTTGCTAATCGACGAGAATCTATATTCCTATTGATACACCAACAGCCACCTGGTTTATCAAAACAAACCAATGGCTTTTTACAACGATTGCAAGCTGGTGCAAAATCACCATCTAATTCAACCATAGCACAAGCCACTTCACCACTTAAAGGCGGGTTTTCTTTTCTAATTCGCACGTTCACAGCATCTAATCTATCAAAGGCTTTTTTGATGCCTACGACTATTCTTGCCGCTACTGTTTCAATTAATTTTGTTGGCTTTCTCATAGCAGCTTTGCAGATGAAATGTATCATTTCGTAATTAACAGTACCTGTTAAATCATCTTGAAAAACCCCTCTTGGAAGGCCTGTTTCAATATAAACATCTACCGTGTAATAACCGCCTGTTTTTCGTTCCTCATTATAAAAGCCATGATAGGCGTGAAAGCGCATACCTTCTAATGCTATTTTTGCCATTTTTTAGTTTTTGGGTATCAGGTAATAGATGTCGAGTATCAGGTGTCAGGTGTCAAGCATAAGCCGTGAACCGTGAACCGTAAACCGTAAACCATGAACCGTCTACCATTAAGCCAATTCTTCCACTTTTTCCAATATCCATTTTTTGCCTGCTAAAGCTTTGCATTTAGCAACTTGCCCACGAATTTTATCTAATGCCTTTTTATCTCCTCGAATCGTACTAGATAATTTTTTTACAAAGCGTAGCAAATTTAAGTATTGTTGCTTTACTTCTCTGGAAATAATTTTGTTTCGGCGAATATAAATTCGAAAACTATCGGTTAATGAATCTAAAGGGCTGTATTCGTTTAATTCATAGTAAGTTTTTAGTAAAAGTAGTTTACCTCCTAGAGCGTAGACATGATTTTTATCTTCTACTTCTCTTAATTGCTCGATAACTTGGTCGTACTTCTTTTGAGAAAAATAAACATTGGCTAAATTAAAAGTTAAAGCATTTTCTCTGTGAGATTTTGGTAAATAGTTTGTATACGTTTGAATGAAATTTTCGACCCAATCGTATTCCTTTACTTGTAACCCAACTGTAATTATATTTTTGTAGTTCTGAGGGGAGATATTTCCATCTTTTAAAATAATCTTTTCTTTTAATAATGTTTTAAATATATCAAATAATTGGCGGATGAAATAGGCTATTTCTCCCATGTTTATTTTTACAATACAATAATTCTTTAAATGAATGTAAAATGTATCTAATTCTTGTAAAGTAAAATGGATGCTATTTTTTTCGAGATGTTCTTTTAAGTTAAGAAAATAAGCCGTTTCCTCAGGCTCTAATAACATTTTTGCCACTAAGAAATAGGCTTTCACAAATGGGTCTTTTATAAAGATAGAATTTTCGACGTATTCTAGAAACGAAGGGGGTAAGGTAATTTTTACATCAAAGGAAATCCCTTCTTTATAGCCTATATAATCACAGTAATTTTCTAATTTTTTAATAATAAAAAAGCATTCGAGATGATAATCTGCTTGTTCAAGGTTATTGAATAATTTGATTTTTGCTTGAACGTTTTTAGGGAAATTAAATAGATTATAATTACTAGAAAAACTAGATAAATGATAATCGACATTTCTTAATTCATTTTTATTTAAAGATTGAGTTATCTGTTTAAAGGTACTGTCAAAGTGCTTATTTAGAGACAGTTGTCGTAAGGCTTTTAACAAGTTAAGTTGTTCTGATAAACCATCTTTTTGATAAATATTATAAGATAAAAACGAATAAACCAATTTAATTAAATCTGAGGAAAGTCGTCTAAAACGAACATCATTATACTTTTTTTTACCAAAAATCTGTTCCCAGATAGCTTCTTTTTCTAGAGGGTTTGTTTTTTGTTCTTTTTCTGAACGCCTAAAATATTGGTCAATAATAGCGAATAATTGTACTAGCTCTTCTTGTTCATTATGAAAAGGAGACGCTACAAATTTTTTAAAACTATTGAGGTCATGTTTAGAGAAGGTTTTTAACAGCGATAAAAGCTTGGTACTGATAAGCATGAAAAAATAAGTTATTTTTCTAGTAAAATGTCTAAAAATAGCAAAAAACAAGATAATGACAAATATTTGATTATCAGTATTTTAAGACTAAAATAAAATTACTACTTTTAGGTACAAATGTAGCATTTTGTTCTTTTTTTTGGAATAGAAGAAATGCATATTTGTAAAATACTTAGCAGGTTCTAAGAGAAATGAAGGAATACTGGCAAAAATATTGTTCCCATTTTTCACTTTGCATGGCGATTTATTTTGCCCATAAAATAAAAAAAACGCTAATGTTGACAACCTTACAACGACTAAAAGTTTTTATTCTTTTAATCACCTTAACTTGTTTTGGACAACTCCAAGCACAAGACTGCGACCAACTTGGAGTTGTGAGCAGAGGTTTTTTATTAGGCAAATTTAATTGTGAAGTTTTGATTGTATCTGCTAACGGTGCAGCTATGTTTCAGCCTTCTAAATTATCAGATGAACTAGTACCTGGTCAATTAATTCGATTTTCTTATACTTTATTGGATAGCACAGCTTGTGATGAGGAGGTGCCACTTATCAATATTAATTGCATAGAGTCCTTATTTGACCCTAATGGAATTGGGGAAAATACCTGTAATTTTGATATTGAATCTGTAGCACTTGCTGACTCGAATAATTCCTTCCAATTAGAGGTATTTAATCAAACTGACTTTGGGGATTTTTATCCACAAATGGTGAATTGGTATGAGTATGAAACGAGTAAACAACTTGGAACAACGCCTACCATTGTTTATACTCCGACAGCAACTAGCCCTCCCACTATTAATATTTGTGCAGATATTACCGTAGCTATTCCGAATAGTGACCTATGTACTTCCATGATTTGCCATACGATTGTTCCTGAAACGATTTTTCCAGAAGAAACAAGCTGTCAGGCTTTATTTATTTATCAACCAGCAGATCAATTGTCAGATAATGGAACGATTAATTTTTATAATTTATCTTATGGCGATTATGATAAAATTGAATGGAATTTTGGAGATAATCAAACAGATACCACAAATGATTTAACGATAACTCACGTTTATAATACGCCTGGTTTATATGAAGTTTGTGTAACCGTTGAACATCAAGAAAGTGGTTGTTTTTCTTCTTTTTGTTTGCCCGTTTTTACAGTAGGTGGCTCAGAGATATGCGGCTATAATGATTGTGTATTTCCTGGGGATGCGAATGATGATGATTTAGTTAATATTTTTGATGTTTTGAATTTGGGGATTGGTTTTAATAAATTAGGGGAAATAAGACCGAATGCATCTATAACGCCCATATTACAAGCAGCATTTGATTGGGAATTTTTTACATTTTTTGATTTAGACTTTAAGCATATAGATTGTGACGGTAATGGCGTCGTTAGTGTAGCAGATTATGCTGCTATTGACCAAAATTATCAAAAGATTACCACCCAAAAAGATTTTGAAGTAGATGCTACTTTACCCGAAGTCAGTTTAGTTTTTCCTGCTAATTCTATACTCATTAACCCTAACCAAACAGAAGTTAGTATTCCTGTAGATTTAGTAGTTGGTGCAAATGGTTTAGCCGTAGATAATTTATATGGTATTGCTTTAGCTGTTAATTATGATAAATCTTTAATTAAAGACATTCAAACGACTTATGACCCAACTTCTTTTATTGGTAATACTGAGGAGACTTTAGTTCGTGAAAAATTATTAACAGGAGAAGGACAAGTAGGGTATGCGATTACTCGAACCGACCAATTTGGTGTCAATGGTTCTGGAAATATTGCTGAATTTGCACTTATCTTGGATCTTGATTTAATATTGGGACGTTCAGAATCTGTTCTAGAATTAGATATTATAGATTTAATTGTCGTTGATTCATCAGGCAGAGAAATTCCTGTAACGGTTACTGATGATAATCCTGATGTTACGATTATTTTTGATGAAAATGCTTTGACCAATACCGCAGAACAATTATTGACTAAACAATTTGAGATTTATCCGAATCCAGTTAAAGACGAATTGACGATTGATTTGGCGAAGGATTTGGATTTAACCAATGGACGTATTGAAATATTTAATACGCTAGGGCAAAAAGTAGTTGAACAAGCTATTGCTAATCACCAAACAATTTTACCTGCTTCTACCTTAGCTTCGGGTGTTTACTGGGTAAAAGTAGCTATAGAAGATGGGATTGGGATAAGAGCGCTTGTAGTTGAATAAATAAAAAATGGCGCTAGAATTTCTTTTATTCTAATGGTTAGTCAACGTTGAAATGACATGTGTAAGTTTGGATGAATTTTGGAGCTGACCAAGGCAAAAAACGCAGACATAGCCGTAGCTATGGCGAGTATTTTTAACGATGGGCAGATTCAAAAGTCGCCAAAATTACCCGTCA
>JBGCFJ010000071.1:0-8173 GCA_045106885.1 Saprospiraceae bacterium | reverse complement strand
GAAAAGCTGCTAATCCTTTTTCAAAGAATTTTTTAGCTTCTTTTTCCTGCCCCATTTTTTTATAAATCCTACCAATATGATAATAATTGCTACCTGATTTATCTTTCTTTAACGCTTTCTCATAAATATTAAGAGCCTTTTCATAAAGGCCTCTTGCGGCTAAAATAGGTGCTACATCATAGGCAATATTCGGAAAATCATCAAAAGCCTTATACGCTTCTTCGAAATTTTTGAAGTCTACTGAGTTATCGAAAAAACGGTCTTGATAAACTTTTTTTAGAAAACTAAAGAATGCTGGATATGTGGAAGACTTTTCTATCGCTGCCAAACTAGCTAAACCTTCCTCATATTTTCCAGAAAAAGCAAGCGCAGTAGCATAATTATAAGTAAATACAGCCAATGCCTTAGATCTAGAAATTTTATCTTTCTTTTTGACTTTTTCTAATTGGGTATATTGAGGAGATTTAATTAAATAGCCAAAATTTTGGATAGCAGCCGTATAGTTTTTGTCCGTCATATTTTGAAAGGCATTACTGGCTACACTTCCTATTGCTTTTTGAGCTTTTAAATGAACGGTGAAACTTAAAAGAAGTAATACAAGGGTGATTTGAATTTTCATAATTTTTTAGTCTAATTGTTTAGTATTTGGCGAAGGGCAAAGAGCAAGTCCTATATGTGATTGCTGTTTTATAGGTTTCTGCCCTTTGCTCTAAGCCCTTTGCTAACTTAGTTTTATAAACTTGCTAATCGAATCGAAACTGCCCGTGCATGTGCCATCAATTCTTCTGCTTCTGCCATCAATTCCACTGTTCGGCCAATATTTTTCAGCCCTTCTTTAGACAATTCTTGAAAAGTAATTTTTTTACAAAAAGAATCTAAAGACACTCCAGAATAAGCTCTTGCAAAACCATTTGTTGGTAAAGTATGGTTCGTACCAGAAGCATAGTCCCCAACTGATTCTGGGCTGTAATGTCCAATAAAAACAGACCCCGCATTCGTAATATCATTCGCTACACCTGCCGCTGCTTCGATAGACAAAATTAAGTGTTCTGGAGCATATTCATTAATTATATCTACCACATCGAAGACATTGTCATTAATAATCGTACAACTATTTTCTAAAGCCTTTGCCGCAAATTCGCGACGGGGTAGGGCAGCCAATTGTTTGGCTAATTCAGTTTGTACCCCCTCAACTACAGTAGTATTTGTGGCAACTAAGACCACTTGACTATCAACCCCATGTTCTGCCTGTGATAATAAATCGGCTGCTACAAAGGCAGGATTGGCACTACTGTCCGCAACCACCATAACTTCCGAAGGTCCAGCAGGCATGTCTATGGCTAATCCATTTCTTTGCACGACTTGCTTAGCTGCGGTTACATATTGATTACCTGGTCCAAATATTTTATAAACCTTAGGAACAGTCTGCGTTCCATAAGCCATTGCCCCAATAGCTTGGACACCACCAATTTTAAAAATCTGCGTAACGCCTACTAGATTCGCCGTAAATAAGATGGCAGGATTGACTTTTCCATCTTTTCCTGGAGGCGTACATAGTACGATTTCTTGACAACCAGCTATTTTCGCAGGTACGCCCAACATTAAAATGGTAGAAAATAACGGCGCAGTACCTCCTGGGATGTATAAACCCACCTTATCAATACCCACACTTTTTCGCCAGCATTTTACCCCGGGCATGGTTTCTATGATTTGTGCGGTTTCTTTTTGAGCTAAATGAAATGCCTCAATATTACTTTTTGCTTGTTGAATAGCTGCTTTTAATTCGGCAGGTACTTCTGCTATGGCAGTAGCTACCTCTTCGGTTGTCACTTTTGAGGTTTCCAAAGTAACTTTATCAAATTGAGTAGTGAACCGTTTGACAGCTACATCTCCAAATGTTTGGATGTCTTTTAAGATACCTGTTACTTTTTCTTCTAGTGCAGCACTCTCAAAAGTTGGTCTTGCTAGAATCGTTGACCAATCTTTTCTATTAGGATTATTGTATATTTTCATAGTTTGACTTAGTTCAAAATATTATACATTTTAACCCACCCTAACCCCTCCCTTAAAATGGAGGGGCTTTTCGGTAAGCACAAAATAAAATGGCTGAATCACCCGAAAGTTGATGCTTTGACGACTCCTTTCCCTTTGAAGGGCTGGGCTGGGGATGGGTTAAAGCACCATCTTCTCAATAGGCACCACCAAAATCCCTTCCGCACCATTTGCCTGCAATTGGTCAATAACATTCCAAAAATCGTTTTCATTCACAACGGAATGTACTGAACTCCATTCGCTTTTGGCTAATGGCAAAACAGTAGGACTTTTCATGCCTGGTAATATATCTATAATGGCATCCAATTTTGCACTAGGTGCATTCAACAGAATATATTTAAAATTTTTAGCTTTTAAGGTAGCATCAATTCTAAATAATAACTTATTTAATAAGGCTTGTTTTTCGCCTTGAAGATTAGGATTAGATACGACGACTGCCTCAGATTTTAGAATAACTTCTACTTCCTTCAACCCATTTGATAATAAAGTGCCACCCGTACTCACTAAATCACAAATACCACTTGCCAAGCCAATACTAGGGGCAATTTCTACAGAACCACTAATATACTCTATATCTGCCTTGACCTTATATTTAGCCAAATATTGCTCCGTTAAAACAGGGTAGGAGGTGGCTATTTTTTTTCCACTAAAATAAGCTACACCTTGGTAATCTATTTCTTTAGGAACGGCTAAAGACAATCGACATTTTGAAAAACCTAAATATTTATCAACTCGAACTGCTTTTTGTACTTCTTCTACTACATTTTGCCCTAAAATGCCTACATCTGCAATGCCATTCTCTACATATTGAGGAATATCGTCATCTCGCAAATACAATATTTCTGCGGGAAAATTGGTTGATGCTGCAATTAATTTATTTTTTCCTTTAGGAAATTTAATACTACAGTCCTTTAGTAGTTTTAGGGAGTCATCACTTAATCTGCCAGATTTTTGGATAGCAATTCTTAACTTGCTCATTAAAATTTCGGTTATAAATTAAAAAAAATATTCAATTGAAGATATACGATAAAATTGAACCTATAAAAAAAGCGGCTTACCATAAGTAAATGGTAAGCCGCTTTTTGTTATTAATATTGTTACATACGACACCCTATATTACTTATGGTAATAGTAGAAAAAAGGATGATGATGATGTAAATTATTAATAAACATAAAAAAATATCATTAAATTATTCGGTAAAATTAAGTTTTCATTATTAACTTTGCAACCATAAGCGGCAAAAATGATTTATTTTATTTATTTTTGCCCCTTTGAATGAGATACACCACTTATTTAGTTATAGAAACTATAAAAAAAATCGTTTTTTTTGAACATTTCAACGCCTAAATTCGTATAGTAATCTGTTCTCTGCCCAAGTATAAGCTGAAAACATCAATCAAACATTATTTTTTCAGATGAAGCGGAATTAAATATGAGTGCTTCCCTAAAAATTAGGAATTAAAACAAAACCATGAGAGACAACATTGCTTTTTTAGAGTTGAAATTTGGGAATATTTATGGTGGTTATGCTAATTTCTTTGCAATTAGCGATATTTCCTTACTTGTTTTCGACCCTAGTACGAATCGGATTTTTATTGAAAGTTTAGCCATCAACACAGATGTTGATGTTGTTTGGGTAAATTCAAAAACGAACGAATTAGGTCACACTATTGGTCGGTCTCGACAAGTGATCAATCTGCGCACCAGAAGAAAGCGTAGTTTTAACGAAGAGTTCTCCCTTAATGAGCATGAATTGGACAGAGCGTTTAGAAATATTCGTCCAACTCGAAGATACATTAAGAGTTTTTTCTTTAAGAATTTCAGAAAATACAATATTCGAAATATTGTAACTTTTGATGGTAAGCGAGATATTTTCCTTTGTGAAAAATCTGGCGTTGAATTTAGAGGAACTAAGATATTTGATTTGCAAAAAGCCTTAAATAAGGAGTTTAATTATTTATTCTCTTTAAATAAATTAGGGGTTGCCATAAATAGTCGATTTGACGATGGTTACTTGCAATCAAACAACCAGAAATACTGGATTCACCCAATTGCTGCTCGTCAATTAAGACCTAGAACTGCAGCATGGGATGCGGCAAGAATGTTTTTGATTTATCAAGAGTTTAATGATTATCATGATGATTTTACTATGAAATCTGCCTTGTTAGTCAATAAGATTCAAAAGGCGAAAGAAGCTGAAGAGGCTGCTAAAGCTGCCGAAGAAGCTGCTAATCCAACACCGCCACCGCCACCACCACCTGTTGTAAAAGAAGAGGTTGCTGTCGCAGCTGAACCTGTAGCAGAAGCGGAAACTGCTGTCGTAGCTGAAGAGGAGTCGAATAGTGTTGCGGATAAGAAGACTAAGGCAGAAATCAAAAAAATGCTAGAACCTGAATTGGTAGCTTATGCTAATGAAATTGGAATAGAAGCTACTGAAAAAGATTTAAAGAAAGATACCCTGAATAAGGTTTTAGATAAGTTAGGATATAATGTAGAATCAGCATAATTGCTGGGCTAGTTTAAATAAAATCAGTCTATTTTTACTAAACATAAACAAAAATGGTCATTTGCCGAGTAAGGTAAATGACCGTTTTTGTTTTTGGAGTAATATTTGTTTGTACTTTGTTGTAGATCGCGTTACCCTTTCCCTTCCGTTGATTGTTTCCCCCTACTATACTAAGTGAAATTTAATTTTCAATTTTCAATTTCAAATTTTCAATTTTAAACCACCTTCGGCGGGAATTTGAGGTTGAATTTAAGATTAACAATTATCGACATTTTAAATTATCGACAATTTGTTGGTTTTAAATTTTGCGTAAGCGCCTAAACATAATTATTCGACACCTTTATGATCAATTCTTTTTCTGCCATACGTCGTTAAAAAGCCTCGCCAATGCTAAGGCATCGCCTGCATTTTTTGCCTCGTTTGACAAAAAAATAGCTACAGTCAAAAGTGACGAATAAATACATTTAAGTACCTAAGTATTTGGACAATTTTAAAAACATTTTTATTTGTTTAAATAATTGATTATCAACAACTTAAAACAAGTTAAGTGTCGAATAAATATGTCCAAGTACTTAAGTAAAATTTAATTTTCAATTTTCAATTTTAAACCACCTTCGGCGGGAATTTGAGGTTGAAGTTGAATTTGAGACTAACAATTATCGACATTTCAAAATATCGACAATTTGTTGGTTTTAAATTTTGATTGGTACTTAAGTACTTACCCTTTCCAAAGATTTGTTAGAGAACCATTTTTTAAGCTATTTACAGATACTTTTTTATGAATAAACAAGCACAACTATGTTTTTCCCTCCTTTTAATTTTTAATTTATTGTTGGTTACCCTTGGATTTGGGCAATCAAAAAATATGACACTCCAATCTAACTGGAACCAGGCAATTTACGCCTATAATGATATATGGGGATATGCCGACTTTTCAGGAAAAGAATATGCAATAATTGGTTCTAAGACCAAAATCCATTTTATAGAGGTGACCAATCCAACCAACCCAACTTTAATTGCTGAATTTGCGCTTGGAAGTAATACCTCTTGGAGAGATATTAAGACTTTTGGTCATTATGCCTATGCGGTATCGGAAGGATTTACTAATGAAGGATTGGCAATTTTTGATTTATGTGATATTGCTAATGGACAGGTTACGAAAATTTCCCAAATAAATAATGTATTTGGCAAAGCGCATAATATTTTTATTGACGCTAAGGATAAACGATTATATGCGGTAGGGTCCAATACTCAATCGAATGGCGTCATTGTTTATGATTTATCAGACCCCGCCAATCCAGTATTGCTTACAACACAAACATTAGCGGGTGGTTATATTCATGATATTTTTGTTCAAGATAATTTGGCATTTTGTTCACATGGCTATAATGGTCTTTATATCTATGATTTTTCAAACCCTACGACACCAATTTTAAAAGCATCTATTGAAACGGGGGGATATAATCATAGTAGTTGGGCATTGAATAAAGATAATTTATTGATTTTTGCTCAAGAGGTACCTACAGGTTTGCCTTTAGGTATAATGGATTATTCAGGCTATCTTAATAATGATTTGGAAGTTGTAAAATCCTTTAAAAAACCGTTATTAGGTCCAGACCATCAAAATAACACCCCTCATAATCCTTTTATGGTTGGTGATTACGCAGTTGTCTCTTATTACGAAGATGGAGTCGTTATTTTTGATATGACCAACCCATTACAACCAGATACTATTGCTTATTATGATACTTATCCTGAGAATGAAACTTATACAGGGTATCATGGTTGCTGGGGTGTTTATCCTTATTTACCATCTGGAAATATTATAGCCTCGGATGTTTCTAGTGGACTTTTTATTTTAAAACCAAGTTTTGATTTGCCTACAACTTGTGAAAATGGTCGATTGGATTGGAATGAGACTAGTATAGATTGTGGTGGGATTTGCCAACCTTGTACGCCTTGCTTACAAGAAATCTGTGGCAATAATTTAGATGATGATAGGGATGGAAAAATAGATTGCTTGGACGAGGCTTGTACTTGTGAAGGTAGCGAAACACAAATTAATATAAAAATTTGTTTAGAAGGATTTTATGAGGAAGTAAGTGGACAAATGACTTCAAACTTAAAAGGTAGAGAAGTAATGCCTGTTTTTCAACCGTTTAAAATTGCCCCTTTTTATTATGCTGGAAGAGAATCTGTTACAAGTTTCCAAGACAATGTGGTCGATTGGGTATTGGTAGAAGCTCGTAACCCAGATAATTTGGAAGAAATTTTAGCTAAAAAGGCAGGATTATTATTAACGGACGGTAGAATTGTTCAGGCGGATGGATTACAAGCCATTCAATTTGGAACTATTGCTGCCGCTTCTATTCATTTAGTGGTCAGGCATAAAAGTCACCTTGCTACTATGAGTAGTAGCTTAATTGATTTAACCAATTCGCCTGTTACTTATGATTTTACCCTTGGAGCTGAGCAGGCAATGGGAATCGACCAATTGAAATTGAAAGGGGATAAATACTGTCAAATTGCTGGTGATTTTGACCAAAATGGAATTATTAATAATCTAGATTTTAATATTTGGAAACAGAACAGTGCATTAGTCAATCGATATTTACCTTGGGACGCAGACGGAAATGGAGTAATAAATAGCTTAGATTTTAATGTCTGGAAGCTTAATCGAAGTAAAATAGGAGAGCCGACTATAAAATTAGAATAATTAATTTAGAAATAATTTTCAATTTCAACCCCTATTTGAATAGAGGTTGAAATTGAAATATACTTCATTAGGTTAGGAGTTGAACAATTTTGAGGAAATATTATGTTCGGAAATAAAAGATTCCATCAAAAAATTTAAATCTTAACCTAATGAAATATCTACTATCCGAGACTGTTCCAATAACTGTGTTTAGGCAAAATTTTAGTATTGAAAATCAAGGCTTTACTGCCTACTGCCACTGCTTACTGCCTACTATCCCATCTGTTTATCCTTATCTAACTTATTGAAAAGGGCATTAAGTCGATACATTTCATCTAAAGTATCATCTAAGAATACTTGAAATTCAGGAATTCGACGAACATGTTTTCTTATTCTAGTAGATAAGGCTTGCTTTAAACGATGGTATTCTTCTTCCATTTGCAAAATAACCGCTTGCTTATTTTCTGTATTATAAACACTAAGATATATTTTAGCTTGACTAAAATCAGGTGTTAATTTGACAGATGTTACGGTCACTAAGACCTGACTGCCATAAATGTAACTGCCTTCTTGTTGTAATACAACTCCAAAATTTCGCTTTATAGTTTCTGCAACTTGCAATTGCCTTTTTGATTCTTTAGCCATGATTAGTAATTTTATTTAGTACTTTAACAAAAATTATGGAGTAATCGTTTCAATTCCAATTTTTTCTCATCTTTTTGTTAGAATAAAATTGGCATTAACTCGATTAAAAAATTGTTTAATAACTGATATGAATTTTGATTTGCTTTATTCGCTTCACCTTTACTTTCTCTCCTATTTAAGCTGATTAATTCGTCCCAACAATTTAATTTCGTGTTTTTGTTTGTCAAAGAATAGTGACAATCAAATTAATTTGAGGGCAAAAAAAAAGCTAAAC